>PUMS01000066.1 GCA_003551485.1 Phycisphaeraceae bacterium
GGGGTGCCACTGGCGGCTTGTCCGCCAGTGATCGTGACGTGTTGCATGGACACTGGGGTACTTGTGGACACAAGCCACCAGTAGACCCGGCGAGTCACCAGTAATATTCGGGGGACCCATCGCGGGCATCACGGTTCATTGGTGGGTTTAGCGCGGAGCGCTGTCGAAACCGTCGCTCGCAGAGCCTCGCTCTACCCACCCTACAGGGGGCCGCCGAATCTGGGCCACAGCCGGCGCGCGCCGACGGCTTCGCCACCGCATCCGCATCGGATGCCGCGACGAAGCCGCGGGCCACCTTCACCCATTCCGCCCCACTCGTACTGCCACCTCGATGGCGGCGTCAGTCGATTTCTTCGTCGAACACTGTGCTCAGCCGCACCTGCTGCTGCGATGCGGCGGCGGGGCTGTGGGCGATGCCGCCGGGCTTGTCGCGGTAGATCAGCGTGCCGATGCTGTCGCGGGCGATCATCGTGGGCCGGCCGTGGGCATCGGTGGGCAGCTTCGAGGGCAGATCGGCCATCGGGTCGTGACTGCTGCTGCTGCAACCGCCCAGCAGACTCATGGCACCGAGGGCGACGCCGGCGGTGAGGACCGTGAGGTAACGAATCGTGCTCATGGTTCGATCTCCTGGCCCCGCCCGGCTGCCGGCCGCGCGGGGGCTGCCAGAGAGATCGGTCCGCAGAGGGGCCGCGCTCAGTGAAGATGGGAACTCTGGGTTATCGGCTCCCAAGTCGCCTTTGCCCCGGCCGTGCATCAGGCTCGATCGTCAGAGCCGGCCTATCCGCACGGACCGTACTCCCGGGCCGGGATGCCAGGCGGAATGGGGAGGACCCACCCGAGCGGGGCCATGCCGGCTGTCGGGTGCCAATGGCGGTTTTCCCGTCAGTGGACCGGGTCGTTCGTGGCCACTGCTGGACGAGGCACGGGGGACTCTCGCCGCATCAGCGGCACTGGCGGACGGACCACCGGTCGCACCCGGCCTGGAACGGACAGGGCCGCTGGGCGAGGGGGTGCAAAAGGTGCGTTTGCCGCCCACCGCAAAGGCCGGATGGTCCGTATGGGCCCACGGGGTGTAGACTTTGGTGGACGTGATGATGGAACCGAAAAGACGATCCTGGTGCCGCCTGACCGCCTTGTGCTGCGTGGCGGTGGCGATCGTATTGGCCGGCGGTGATGGGGCGCCGGGGTTGCCGGGGGTGGCGGGGGCGGCCATCGAGACCGAGGCCGGGGGCATCGAGGTGCGCATCGAGCCGCAGGACGTCGGCCTGGGCGGGCTTTTCCGGCCGGGGAGCTGGACGCCCATCCGTAGCGAGTTGGCCAACCGGTCGATGGTGGACCGCCAGGTCCGCGCCACGTGGCTGCTGGAGGATGTCGATGGCGATGAGGTGCACGCCCGCGTGCCCGCGGTCACCCTCGGCGCCGGCGACCCGCCGCGCTCGCTGTGGCTCTACGCTGCGCCCAGGATCAATACCACCGAGGACGACATCGACTGGCGGCTGACGCTGACCGACAACGAGACAGCCCAACTGCTGGCCGTGCTGCCCATGCGTCCCGAGCAGTTCGTGCCGCTGGATGAGCGGGTCATCGGCATCGTCGGGCCGCACGCCGCGGGCCTGGACCAGTACCGCAGCACGCGCACGCAGCACGAGGGGCAGGTGCTGCTGGAAGGCATCGACCCGCGCCGGCTGCCCGACCGCTGGTACGGCATGGAGATGATGCAGGCGATGGTCTGGACCACCGCGGGCGGCGACCCGCGCCAGGAAGGGGTGCCGGAGCCGGCCATCCGCGAGTGGGTTCGGCGCGGCGGGCACCTGGTGATCAGTTTCGGCGGGGCAGGCGACCTCCAGCCGCAGGCCTGGCAGGAGGCGGCCTTCCTTTCGGACCTGTGGCCCGAGGTGGAACTGGTCGAGAGCACGCGGCGCGAGCGGGCCCCGGAGTGGCTCGGACGCGGTGCCTCGCGACAGCAGATTCCGATGCGGGGGCTGCGTCCGAAGCCGGGCAGCGGCGTGGATGTGCTGCTGACCGGCCGGATCGACGGCCGCGAGGAGCCCCTGGCCGTCACCCACGCCTTCGGCCGCGGCCGCGTGACGGTGATCGGCGTCGACCTCGGTGCCGAGGTGCTGGTCGATGCCGGCCTGCCCGAGGGCGCTGCGCTGTGGCGTGCGGTGTTCGGCTGGCTGGCGCCGGTCTATCCGGTCAGCGAGTACGACCGCAAGGTGCAGGAGGGGCAGTTCTACGGCGCCGAGGAGCGTGCGGTGGTGGATCAGGGCCGGTTCATCGCGTCCAGGATCGCGATGCGCGACACCGTCAGCCCGCCGCTGACCATCGCCATTCTGCTGTTTCTGGCCTACGGCTTCATCGCCGGCCCGCTGAGCTTCTCGATGCTGCGTGCCCGCGGCCGCACGCACCTGAGCTGGCCGGTGTTCGTGGCGCTGGTGGCCCTGTTTGCCGCGGTGGCCTGGGGCGGGGCGGTGCTGATGCGCCCGGTGGAGCCGCGGGTGGCCCACATCAGCTCGCTGACCATCGACCTGTCCACCGGCCACCTGCACACGCGCAGTTGGATGAGCCTGTTTCTGCCCAGGCACGGCCCGGTCGAGGTTGTGGTCGATCCCTACGCACCGCAGGACAGGCAGAACCTGGTATTCAGCAGCGCCATTGTGCCTGACGCAGCGCTGGGATCGTTCGTTGATCCGCAGAGCTACGCGCTCGATTCACGCGACCCCGGCCGCATCGTTCTGCCCATGCGTGCCACCGCCAGGCAGCT
Organism: Phycisphaeraceae bacterium; assembly: GCA_003551485.1. Classification (GTDB taxonomy): domain Bacteria; phylum Planctomycetota; class Phycisphaerae; order Phycisphaerales; family Phycisphaeraceae; genus B1Sed10-187. Next base: position 2,765 of record PUMS01000066.1, read on the forward strand.
CGAGGTCGATTACCTGGGCCATGTCGATGATGCCGGCGATTTCGTGCGCACCTGGGGCGCCGTCGAGGCCGATGTGCATGTTGATGAAGACGGCCGGCCGGCCGGCACGCTGGTGCATCGCCTGCCGGTGGAACTGCGGGACCTGGTGATCGTCCACAGCATGGCCGGGCCGGATGCGCCGGTGCCGCAGGTGTGGATGAAATATGACGAGGACTGGCAATGGCGCCCCGGTGAGCCGTTGGACCTGGAACACGTTCGCCGCCAGTGGCCCGACCAACGGCTTTACGATCCACCTCGCGAAGGCGAAGTGGATGTCCGCTGGGAGGGATGGCTCGGCGCGGTGCTCTCGCAGCTTCCCGGTGCCGATGCCCAGGATGTGGTGCCCTGGCGTCTGGACCTCAGGGATCACACCATCACTCGACAGATCGAACTGCTCAGCTTCTACGGCGCCCTGCCCCCACCGCCGGTGATCAAGCCTGAGCGGCCGCCCGGCGCCGGCGTCCCGCCCACGCCGCCGACCTACCGGCGCCCGGTGGGCCGGCCGCTGGACCTCTCGCACACGCTTGCGATGAACCGCCTGATCGTGATCGGCCACGTCCGCGGCGAGGACGCCCCATCACCCCTGCCGCTGCCGCTGACCGCCGACGGGCAGCGCATCGAGCGCTTCGACAGGGGCAGCCGCACCGTCGTGCGCATCGTGATCCCGCTGGAGCGGGCGGCGGACACACAGCAGCAGACAGACCCCCACGGGGCCGGGAGCGCGCGGCGATGGCCATGATCGAGACGCTGAACCTGACCAAGAAATACGGCGAACTGACGGCGCTGAACAACCTCAACCTCAGCGTCGAGGAAGGCGATTGCTACGGCTTCATCGGCCCCAACGGCGCCGGCAAGACCACCACGATCAAGATACTGGCCACCCTGCTCAAGCCCACCTGGGGCGAGGCGCGTATCGACGGGCTGAGCGTGGGGCCGGTGCACGCGCGGCAGGTGCGGGCCGTCATCGGCTTCGTGCCCGACTACTTCGGCAATTACCCCGACCTGGTCGTGCGCGAGTTTCTCGAGTTCTTCGCCGCATCCTACGACATCCACGGCCAGCGCCGAAAGCAGGTGGTCGATGATGTGCTGGCCCTGACCGACATGGCGTACAAGGCCGACGCCGAGGTCAACGGCCTGTCGCGCGGGATGAAGCAGCGGCTGTCGCTGGCCAGGGTGCTGCTGCACGACCCGAAGGTGCTGCTGCTGGATGAGCCGGCCTCGGGCCTGGACCCGCGCGCCCGAATCGAAATCCGCGAGTTGCTCAAGGAACTGCACCGCATGGGCAAGACGATCCTGATCAGCTCCCACATCCTCGTCGAGCTGGCCGACCTGTGCAACAAGGTGGGCATCATCGAGCAGGGCGAGATGCGCTACACCGGCACCGTCCGCGAGATCATGACCCGCGCCCGGATGGGCACGGTGCTGCACGTGGGCGTGGCCGAGCGGCAGGAGGCCGCGGCGGAGCTTCTGCGCGGCCTGCCCGGCGTCACCGACGTCGCGATCGAAGACGGCCGCATCGAGGTCACCATGGACCCGCGACACGCCGACCCCGCCCGCATCGCCGCGCGCCTGGTCAACGCCGGCTTCCGCCTGATGCACCTGTACGAAGAACAGGTCAACCTCGAAACCGCCTTCATGCGCCTGACCCGCGGCATGGCATGAGCCGGCCCCGGCGGATGCCCATAGCGCCTCAGCGCTGCGGATCGCGGTTCGGCCCCTTGCCCGTCTCAAGCTTATGGGTCCGGCCTCATGGGACACATTGCCCTGAACATCCCCCGGAAGGGAAGAGGCCGTAGGGTGGGTAGAGCGAGGCTTTGCGAGCGACGGCCTCAACAGCGCTCCGCGCTAAACCCACCAATGCGGGGCGGCGTCTGCGATCGACGCCGGGACCTTCCGGAGGGCCAGGAACGCGCGAGCAGGGGATCGAGCCTTCCCCCTTGCGATTCGTGGCGGCCCTGTGAATCGACGGCGCGAGCCTTGCTCGCATCGGGGGGTGGTGGGTTTAGCGCGGAGCGCTGTTGAGGCCGTCGCTCGGAAGACCTCGCTCTACCCACCCTACGCCCTGCGCCATGGGGCCTGAAGAGCCCCTGCACGCCCGGAAATGCTCTTTCTGGCACCCGGTTTGCTTCCGCCGGGCGAGGGCGGTACACTTGCGGGGCTTGCGCCTGGGGCGCAGTGCAGTGCTGTGCCCGTGCGGGCCCACGTTGAACCCGACCGACCCTGACCACCACGGAGCCGATGCGATGGCCGCCGATACTGCCACCAGTGACAGCATGGAAATCCGCGATGAGGCCACCGCCCGCAAGTACTTCGAGATCGCACGCAAGGCCGAGGACGCCGGCGACCGGCTCAAGGCCATCGAGGCCTACGAGGCCGCTTTCGCCGTCGATCCGGACAACCCCGAAATCTGCTTCCGGCTGGCCTACAACCTCGACCTGGTCGGTGAAGAGGATGAGGCCCTGCACCTCTACGAGCAGTGCGCGCAGCGCCCGCAGCCGCCGCTCAACGCCCTGGTCAACCTCGCTGTGCTCTACGAGGATCGCGGCAACTATGCCCAGGCCGAGCGGTGCATCCGCCAGGTGCTCGCCACCGACCCCAACCACGAGCGCGCCCGGCTCTACATCAGGGACATCCTCGCCAGCCGCGACATGATCATCGCCGATGAACGCGACCGCGGCGACCGCTACAGCGAGCTGCTCGAAACGCCGGTGACCGACTTCGACCTCACCGTCCGCGCCCGCAACAGCCTGCGGAAGATGAACGTGCGAACGCTGGGCGATCTGCTTCGCATCACCGAGGCCGAGCTTCGCAACTACAAGAACTTCGGCGAGGCCAGCATCGAGGAGATCAAGAGCATGCTTGCCCAGCGCGGCCTGCGGCTGGGCCAGAACGTCGAGCAGCGGCAGGAAGAAGCGCGCCAGGCGGCCCTGGAGGAGATGGAAGAGGACGAGGCCGACGCCGAGACCCTCAACCGCTCGGTCAACGAACTGCAGGTGTCGGTCCGCGCCCGCAAGGCCCTGGCCATGCTCAATATCCAGACCATCGGCGACCTGTGCGCCAAGACCGAGGCCGAGCTGATGGGCGTAAAGAACTTCGGCATGACCAGCCTGCTGGAGATCAAGGAAGCCCTCGCCGCCCTGGGTCTGAGCCTTCGCAAACTGCCCGAAAATTGAACTGCTGCACCTCGGCCGGCGTCGCAGATGGTTTGTTCACCCGTGTCCATGCCGCGCCCCGATGCAACCGGCGGCCAATTCCCATCTGCCCCGGAACGCGGTGCCGGGGGGCCGCGGCAGCGATGATGCGACGGCACCAACCGGCGCCGGATGCAAATGCCGTTGCCGGTGCCTGGTTCAGCCCAGCTCGATCTGTATCTTGACCGTACCCGGTGGTGGGGCGACGGCCCTGTCGAAGGCCTCGGCCGACTGCTCGAAGGGGAAGGTGGCGGTGATCAGGGGTTTGACGTCGATCACACTGCTGCTCATCAGGGCCAGGGCGCGGTCGAAGACGTGGGCGTAGCGGAAGACGGTCTCGATGCGCGCTTCCTTCGCCTGGAGGGCCACGATGTCCAGTTGCAGCGGCTCGACGGGCATGCCGACGTACACGATCGTCCCGCCCGGCCGCAGCGGCTCGGCCAGGTCGGCCGCCACCTTCGCGCTGCCGGCGCACTCGAAGATGAGGTCGGCGCCCCAGCCGTCGGTCATCTGCATCACCACGTCGCCCACCGACTGTTCGTGCACGTTCACCGGTGTGATGGGCCCGAGCTTCGCCGCCAGGTCGAGCCGCTCCTGACGCACGTCCGTCATCACCACCCTTCCGCAGCCGCCGGCCAGCGCGGCCAGGGCGGTCACCAGGCCGATCGGCCCGGCACCGAGCACCACCGCCAGGTCGCCGGGGGTGATCCGCGCCCTGGCCGCGGCGTGCAGGCCCACCGCCAGCGGCTCGACCATCGCGCCCTCGGCGAAGCTGACGTTGTCCGGCAGCCTGAAGGTGTAATCCGCCGGGTGGACCACCCGCGGGCGAAGCACCCCATGCACCGGCGGCGTGGCCCAGAAGCGCACGGCCGGGTCGAGGTTGTACATACCCAGCCGCGAGGCGCGGCTGTCGGGGTCGGGAATGCCCGGCTCCATGCACACCCGGTCGCCGGGGTGAAGGTTCCCCACCTCGCTGCCGGTTTCGATCACCGTGCCGGCCGCCTCGTGGCCCAGGACCATCGGCTCCCTGACAACAAACGGGCCGATGCGGCCGTGGGTGTAGTAGTGCACATCACTGCCGCAGATGCCCACGGTGTGTACCGCGATGCGCACGTCGCGCGGGCCGAGCTGCTCATCGAGCTCGATCTGCCGCAGGTTCAGCTTCCGATCCGGCTCGAGCACCAGGGCCTGCATGGTTGCTGTCCTTTCGGGGATGGACAAATCAGAGGCGACGGCACAAGCGTACCACGGCCTTAAAGATCGGCCTCCTCGCATGGCTCGGTCGGCGAGGGCGGTGCCAGCACCCGGCGCCAGAAGCCCAGCCAGTTGCCGTGGAACACGGCGGCGATGTCGCCGTCGCGAAAGCCGCGGGCCGAGAGGTGCTCGGCCAGGCGCGGCAGGTCGGCGATGCTGTCGAGCTCGTGCGGGCAGGAGTCGAGGCCGAAGCCGCCGTCGAGGTCGCTGCCGATCGCCGCGTGGCGGGCATCGCCCAGCCGCTGGCAGATGTGGTCGATGTGCTCGGCCGCCGCCCGCAGGCTCACGCCCTGGCGCCGGCCGGGCCCGCCCTGCCAGTGGCGGCTGAGCATGGCGTTGTGCAGGGCCACACCGATCACCCCGCCGCGCTGACCGATGATGCGGAGTTGGCCATCGCCCAACTGCCGGTCGCCGGGCACGAGTTGGCGGCAGTTGCTGTGGCTGGCGAAGACCGGCCCATCGTAGCGCTCGATGGCCTCGGCGAAGCCGGCATCGGACAGGTGCGACAGGTCCAGGGCCATGCCCAACTCGGCCATGTGCGCCAGCAGGGCGCGGCCGGGCTCGGTCAGGCCGCCGGCATCGGCCGGGGCGCCGTTGCCCGCGGCGTAGGCGCTGATGCCCGCGTGCGACAGGCTCAGCGCCCGCACGCCCTGGCGGTGCCACCAGCGGATCTCATCCGGTTCAGTCACCGGGTCGGCGCCTTCGATCATCAGGATGCAGCCGAGACTGTGGCAGGTGCCATCGTGCCACGCGGCCCAGTGTTGTTCCAGACCGGCGGCCTCATCGATCAGCCGCAACTCACCCCGCCGCGCCAGAAGCTGGTAGTAGCCGAGCTGGGCCACCGCCGCGGCGTGGGCCAGGGCCTGGCTGGGAAAGTCGGTATCGGCCCGCAGCAGCATCCGGCCCGGCGCTGTGGCGGGCTGGGCGCGGGCGAAGAGGGTGCCCAGGAACACCGCCACGCCCGCCCGCCGCAACTGCGGCAGGCTCACCATCGGCGGCTCGCGGCCGTCGCGCGGCAGGTCGCGCTCGCGCTGGCGAAGCTGCTCCAGCGGCAAGGTCTGATCGCGGCCGAACGCGGTGGCGTTCCAGGCCAGGTCGAGATGGCCATCAAACAGCAGGGGCATCCGGGGCATCATCCTCGTTCACCATCACCATATAGGATCCCCCATATCCCGGCGCCGAAACGCCGCGCACAGCGCGGGCCACCGTTCAATGATGCCCCGAGCATCGGCCGGGCCCTGCCCGGCATTGCGCTGGGGCGGCCACTCGACAACCTCCATCATGCTCGTGATTCTAATCGCCGCCGGGCTCGGGGTGAGGGTCGGGATCGGAGTCGGGGGCGGCTGTGTGGTCGGGGCCGAGCAGGCCCTGGGCGAGGCGCAGCTTCAGGCGGGCCATGATGTGTTCGTGGATCGCCTCGTAGTAGAGGCCGCGGGCGCGGGTGAGGGCGGCGCGGGCGTCGGTGACCTCGACCAGTGCGTTGACACCTTCGCGGTAGCCGACCTCGACCAGCCGCAGCGCTTCGTTGGCACGTTCGAGGTTGAGCCGCTGGCTCTGGACCAGTTGCTCGGCGCTTGCCAGGTCCAAAATCGCCTGGCGGACCTCGACCACGGCCTGCTGCTCGGCATCCAATCGCTTCAGGTGCGACTGGCGCAGCGCAGCGCGGCGTTCGATGATGCGGCCTTCCCGCTCGAAGCCATCGAACAGCGGCAGCGTGCCCTCGATGCCGGCGATCCACTTATCGCCCGCCTCATCGCGGAAGCGCAGCGGCGGCGCCGGCCGCGACCACTCGTAACGGAACAGGGCATCGACCCGCGGCAGGTACGCCGCGCGCGCCTGGCGCAGAGCCTGCTCCTCGATGCGCACGTCCAGTTCGGCCTGATATAGGTCGGGCCGGTTCTCGTAGGCCAGGCGAACGGCCTGGTGCAGGTCCGGCTCGAGGGGGCGGTAGGTCAGTTCATCGCTGAGCGTCACCGCGCTGTGGGGGTCGACGCCCATGGCCCGCAGCAGTTGCGAGCGGGCCTGTTCGATGCGGTTGGCCTGGCGGATTCTTTCCGCGCGGAAGTTGGAAAGCTCGACCTGGGCGCGCAGCACGTCGAACCGCGTGGCCAGCCCCTGCTCCTGCTGGTGCTGCACGACATCGAGTTGCTCCCGTGCACTGGTGACGGCCTGGGCGTTGGCCTCGTGCAGGAAATGGGCCAGCAGCACATCGTGATAGGCGGCGGTGACGGTGAAGAGGGTCTGCTGCATCGCCTCGCGGATGGCCTGCTCGGTGGCGACAGCGCCGAGATGGGCGGCGCGCAGCCGTGCCAGGCTCGCTCCGCCGCGCGACAGCGGCTGTCGCACTTCCAACCCCACGGCGTAGTTGTCCATCGCGCCCAGTTCAAAGCGGCCGAGGCCGAAGTCGATCACTTCGATGCCATCGGTCCGCCGGTACCCGGCCGTGGCGGCGACGGTGGGTAGAAAGCCGCTGCCACTGGCCAGGATGCGGCCGCGGGCAGCCTTGCGCTGCTCGATGGCGGCGGCCAATGCCGGGTTGTGGGTCAGGGCGAGCTTGGCGGCATCCTCGAGGCTCAGTTCCCCATCGATGCGCGGCGGGGCGTTGGCCGATGCCTGCTCCCGATGCTGGCGGCCCTGCCACTGCTGGAATGCCGCCCGCCGCGCTTCGAGAAGCTCCGCATGCAGGGCGGCCGAGTCCGTGGCGCAGCCGGCCAGAGCGCTGAGACAGACACCGGCCAGAAGGGCCGCGGCCAGCCCCGGGGCGGTGAAAGATGGTCGGTCAGGGCGCATGGGCCGGCTCCGGGTCGGCCTTTGCGGGCTCGTGGTCGAACCGCAGGCCGAACAGTTGCACGAACAGGTCGAACATCGCCGGCAGGACGATGAGTGTCAACACCGTCGCCAGCACCAGGCCGAAGATCAGCACGAAGCTCAATGCCTCCCACAGCGGCCCGCCGAACAGTGCCAGCGGCGCCAGGCCGCCCATGGTGGTCAGCGTGGTCAGGGCGATGGGAAGCAGTCGGATGCGGCCGGCCTCGACCAGGCACTCGCGAAAGGCCTCGACGCTCAGCCCGCCGCGATGCGGCCGGCCCGGCGCCGCCAGGTCGCGCCCCTCCTGCAGCCGACGGGTGACGATCATTTCGGCGAAGACCAGGTACATGATGGCGGTGTTGAGCACGATGCCCCCCAGCGACAGCATGCCCAGCATGGGCATGAAGCCCAGCGGCTCATCCATCACGATCAGCCCCAGCAGCGCCCCCGTGGCCGCCAGCGGCAGGATGGTGAGGATGAGCACCGGCCGGGCCAGGCCGTTGTAGTGGATCACCAGCAGCAGCAGCATGAGGCAGACGGAGATGATGAACGCGCGCAGCATCTCACCCTGGCTTCGCCGCGTCTCCTCGATCTCACCGCCGATCTCGATGAAATGGCCCGGCGGCAGTTTGGCCTCGATCGGCTCGAGCAGGGGAAGCACCTGCCGCATGAGGGTGTTGGCCAGCCTGCCCTCTTCGACCTGGGCGCGGATGGCCAGCATGCGGTTGAGGCGGCGGCGGTCGATGCGCGAGCGCTCCCACCCGGCCTCGATCTTCGCCAGGTGATCGATGGGCACCTTGCCCTTCCTGCCCTCGACGTAGGCCGCGGTGACATCGGCCAGGCTCTTGCGCTGCTGCGGCGGAAGGCGAAGGTACACCGGCACCAGGTGGTCGCCCTCGCGGAAGGTGGTCAGACGGTGGCCGGAGAAGAAGGCATTGAGGCTGCGCGCCACCCACGCGCGGCTGAC
>PUMS01000389.1 GCA_003551485.1 Phycisphaeraceae bacterium
AATGCTCGCCGCGATGGCACCGTCAGGTAGGCGTTTCTCTTGCTGCATGTTGAACGGTACATGCAGCATCGGAAATGAAACGGAAGCGAAACGGAAATCTCAGTGATTCAGCTTCAGCCCGGTGGCCTCAGGGCAGCCAGCAGCCGGCGGCGCTGCTCGGGATCGAGCTTGCTCAGGGCGGCCAGCAGTGCATCCAGATCGTCCTTCGGCGCACCGGTTGCCCCGGATTCTGCCCCACCGGCGCCCCGCTCGGGTTCGCAAGTCGCTTCACAATCGACACTTGCGCCTTCCAGTTCGACTCCCCTTGGGGGGTGCTTGCATCTGCACCGGTGGTCCGCGATGGCCTCAGTGGCCCGTCACGTGAGGTTGGGGGGCCTGCACAGCAGTTGAGTATGTCGGCGGCGCGCCGGTTGGCGCACCGCGCTGTGGCGTTGGCTCACGGGCTGGTGGATGCGGCGGTGTCAGACGGGGGGGCGGGGGGATGCGGGATGGGGAGGGGCGCTGGGTGGCGGTGCGGTCATCGGGGGTGGCGTGTGGCGGTTGAGGGGCGCAGCGCAAGGGGTTATACTGTTGGCGTTTGTGAGGATGGATGCCCCGCCTGTCTCGTGGAGTTGCTGCCCGTGGATGCGCTGCTTTCGGTCGCCATTTTCATGGCCCTCGGTCTGGGGTTCGTCCTGGTGAACCTGCTGATCGGGCGGCTGTTGCGACCGGCAGCGCCCAACCCTGAGAAGGCGGCCATCTACGAGTGCGGCGAGCCGACGATCGGCAGCAACTGGGTGCAGTTCGACCTGCGGTTCTACGTGGTGGCGCTGTTCTTCCTGGTGTTCGACGTCGAGCTGGCGCTGATCTACCCCTGGGCGATCACCTTCCGGGAGTTTCCCGGCCCGGCGCTGGCCTACGGGTTGCCGTTCATTGTCATCATTATCGTCGGGTATGCCTACGAGTGGCACGTGGGCAGCCTGGAGTGGGTGCGTGCCAGCCTCAGTCCCACGCAGCACCGCCGCGCGGCGGAAGATGAGCGGCTGTCGCAACTGGCCCGGCGCGATCCGGAACAGCTCGCCGATGAACGTGAGGCGGCGGTGGGGAAGTAGAGGTTGACAGCAGCAACGAGAAACGATGGAAGTTGAAGCCCCTGTGCTTCGCCCGTGGGGCCGCGTGGGGGCTTCGCCGGTAAACAGCCCCGAAAGCGCCCCCGAGTGCCTCCCCAGGACGCCCCCCTGGCCCGGCTGCCGGCTCCCCAGCCGGTCCGCCTCCTCTGGCTGATGCGGAGTGACCATGAACAACCGCTACAAAACCGCCCTCCTTTTCGGCGCCCCGGGTTCGGGCAAGGGTACCCAGGGCCGCATCCTCGGTGCCATTCCCGGCTTCTACCACTTTTCCTGTGGTGAGGTGTTCCGCCGGCTCAACCCCGACAGCGAACTGGGCCAGATTTTCTTCGAGTACAGCTCGCGCGGGGAACTGGTGCCGGATGAGGTCACCGTGCGGATGTGGGCCGAGTCGCTCAACGCCCACGAGGTGCTGGGCGATTTCAAGCCCAGGTCGGACCTGCTGATCCTCGACGGCATCCCGCGCACCGTCGAGCAGGCGCGGCTGATGGAAGATCACATCGACGTGCTGATGGTGATCCACCTGGTCTGCGACGACCGCGAGGAGATGATCCGCCGCCTGCGCCGCCGCGCGTTGAAGGAAAACCGCATCGACGATGCCGATGAGAAGGTCATCCGCAACCGGTGGGAGGTGTACGAGAAGGAAACGGCGCCGATCCTGGACCATTACCCGATGCAGCGCATCCGGGAGGTCAACTCGCTGGGTTCACCGGCGCAGGTGCTATCCAACGTGCTGACCCACCTGGTGCCCGTGCAGGACCGCCATTTCAGCACGGTCGAGGTGTGAGGGCACGTCCGGGGCGGTCGTCTGGACCGCCGGAGGAACGTTCGGCCGGAATGCGGCCGAGCCGGCCGTATGCCATGGCAAGTCGCCGCGGTCGCGGCGTGGTATGCTCGATGGCACCATGCTGCTCGACCGGCGCGCTTTCATCGGCACCGTGGTCGCCGCCGCGGCTCCGCTTCTGCTGGGACCGCTGGGCGGCTGTCGGCGGGAGGGAGCCCTGGACACTGCACTGCCCGAGAGCGACATGGACCGGTCCGACGGCGAACCCGCCGCCTGCGCCCTGATCTACGACCCGCTGTTTCTCGAGCACCTCACACCGCCGGGCCACCCGGAGCGTGCAGCGCGGCTGACCGCCATCCTTGACCGGCTCGAGGCCGACGGCCTGCTGCACCGGTTGTTGCGGCTGCGTGCCCGATCATGCGAGGATGAAGACCTGCTGCGCTGTCACCTGCCCGGCTATCTTGAGCAACTCGAGCGGGAGGTGGCTCGGGGCCGGCGCCGGCTCTCCACCGGCGATGTGAGCCTCAGCGAGCGGACATCCGAGGTCGCCCGCCGCGCTGCCGGCGGGGCGATGGCCGCGGTGGATGCCGTCTGCCGCGGCAGCGCCCGCCGCGCGTTCGCCGCGCTTCGGCCGCCGGGTCACCACGCCACACCGCAGACGGGCATGGGCTTCTGCATCTTCAACAACGCCGCCATCGCCGCGCGATACGCCCAGGCCGTGCACGACGTTGAGCGGGTGCTCATCGCCGACTGGGACGTTCACCACGGCAACGGGACTCAGGACATCTTCGAAGCCGACCCCACGGTCTTCTACTTCAGCACGCATCAGTCACCGTGGTACCCCGGCACCGGGGCCGCCCATGAGGTGGGCGTGGGCCCGGGTGAGGGCACGGTTCTCAACCGCCCCTTCCCCGCCGGCTCCGGGCGGGAGCAGGTTCTCGGGGCGTTCGAGGATGACCTGGTGGCGGCGATGCAGCGCTTTGAGCCGCAGCTTGTGATCCTCTCGGCCGGGTTCGATTCGCGGCGCGGCGATCCGCTGGGCCACTTCACGCTCGATGATGAAGACTTTGCCGACCTGACCGCGCTGATGCGCAACCTGGCCGATGAGCACGCCGGGGGCCGGCTGATCTCGGTACTGGAAGGCGGCTACGACCTTGAGGGCCTCGCCTCCGCCACCGCCGCGCACGTGGGCGCGCTGCTTTGAACATCGGTTACCGTTCCGACCGACGATGACACAGGGCGGGTCGGGCGAGGTCCGCCCGGCGCTACCCGCCACTCACGGTCTCTCCACCCTGCATTGCTCACCACGATGACAGAACCACGTCATAAAGAGAGGCGGCCGGTGCATCCGCCTCTAACTCCCCTCTCCCACCGGGAGAGGGGCCGGGGGTGAGGGAAGCCTTGCGCACGCGGCAAACGTGTCGGGCCTCACCCCAGCACCCTCCCGAAGGGAGATGGAGTGATTTTTCAGGCAGGTGTCCGAACATCGGGGACACCGACGACGGCGTCCGGGGGCTCAGGATGCGATCTGGTCGAGGGCGTCGAGGAGGGTGTCGAGTTCCTGCTCGGTGTTGAACGGGCCGGGGCTGATGCGGACGGTGCCGGCGGGGAAGGTGCCCAGGTGGCGGTGGGCGTAGGGGGCGCAGTGCAGGCCGGGGCGGACGGCGGTGTCGAAGCTGTCATCAAGGATCGAGCCGACATCGGAGGGCTCGAAGTCCAGCAGGTTGATCGACACCGTGCCCACCTGGCGCTTCGCATCGCGGGCCCCGTAGAGGCGGAAGCGGCGGTCATCGGCGAAGCGCTCGATGACCCGGCCGATCATACGCTGTTCGTGTTCGAGCGTGCGCTCGGGGTCGTGGGCCGCGACGTAGTCGACACCGGCACCCAGGCCGGCCACGCCGACGGTGTTGGGCGTGCCGCCTTCGAGGAAGTAGGGAAACAGCGCCGGCTGCACGGGCGTGGAGGAATCGCCCCCCGTGCCGCCTTCGCGCCAAGGGCGCAGGCCCTCGCCCTCACCCTCGGCCGGTGCGGGCACGCGCTGACCGACGTACAGACCCCCGGTGCCGGTGGGCCCCAGCAGCGACTTGTGGCCGGGAAAGGCCAAAAGGTCGATGTGCATCGCCTCGACGTCGATGGGCACGGTGCCGATGGTCTGGGCGGCATCGAGCATGAACAGCACATCGTGCTCGCGTGCGATGCGGCCGACGGCGGCGGCATCCTGGATGGTGCCCAGGACGTTGGAGGCATGGGTCAGCACGATCAGGCGGGTGGTGGGCCGGATGGCCTTCTCGATGGCCTCGGGGTCGATGAAGCCGCGCTCATCGGCGGGGATGCGGCTGAGGCTGATGCGGCCGGCATCGGCCATGGCCTGGAGCGGGCGGCTGACGGAGTTGTGCTCGAGGACGGTGGTGATGACGTGGGTGTTGTCGGCCTTGGCCCGGGGCGCGATGAAGCCCTTGATGGCCATGTTGATGGCATCGGTGCAGTTCATGGCGAAGATGAGGCGCTGGGGATCGGCACCCCTGATGAAGCGGGTAAGCTTGAGCCGCACATCATCGAGCATCTTCTCGGCCGCCACGGCCATGCGATGTCCGGCGCGGCCGGGGTTGGCCGCCTCGTTGGCAAGAAAGGCGCTCATGGCCTCGGCCACACCGGGCGCCTTGGGGAAGCTGGTTGCCGCGTTGTCGAAGTAGATCATCTGTTTCATCATCGGCCCACGGGCCGGTCCTCTGGTCTTTACTGCAATCCACGGTCTGCTTGAAGTTGCCACGATGTCACAGGGCTGCAACGGATCCGGTACCGATGCGGGCAGCCGGATTCGGATGTCTCACGCGAAGGCGCGATGACGCCAAGGGCGGAGTTGGGATTGTGCTGATGTCCGGCGGTCACGGGGCATCCTGTTACTCATGTTGCTCTGCTCGACGGGCTCATCACGCGCCATGTCATCGCCTCAGCACGCACACCTTTGGCCCCAACGGCCCCTCACACCCTCTTCGTTGGCGCCTTCGCGCCTTCACGTGAGACAATTTTCTGTCCTGTTGCTCATCGCTCGAGTGCTCTGCGGTGGGGGCCGACTTCCGGGGGCGGGGCTTCCGCGGGGTTAGAACAGGGGGGCGCGGCCGGCGGCACGGCGCCAGGCGGAGAGTTGACCGAGGTGGGTGGCCTCGTGGGCGGTGACCTCGAAGACCACGGCATCGCCGATGGTGGGCAGCATCTGCCGCAGGTCTTCGATCGGTGTGGGGCGTTGAAGCACCTCGTCCGTCGCGGCGCCGATGGCGGTGAGCATGGCCCCGTGGGCGGCATCGTAGGTCTCGACCAGCGTCTGCCTGTCGGGGTAGTCATCGGGGTTGTCGCTCAGCTTCGAGTCCATTCCGTACCGCCCCCACCAGTCCTCGGGCACCGGCGACTGACCGCCGAGCATGTTTACCACCTCGCCAGCGCTGGCGGCGAGGTGGGCGAGAATCCACGCCGGGTGGTTCATCCCCGCCACGGGCTGATGGGTCATCTCGGCAGGCTGGATGTCGGCGATGAGGCCGTGGAGGTAGTCGCGATTGAGCGAGGCGGCACGTTGCACGTGGCTGAGCATGTCGGGCTCCTTTGTGGCGGTGGGGCCGGGTCGTGCGCGGGTTCTTCTGCCTGCGGATCGCCACGGCCGGGCCGTGGCGGGTTTGCCTGTGCGCTGGGGCAGGCCGTGGCAGCGGGTCAGGCGCCGATGTATTTGGCGTAGATGCCGCGGGCGCGGGCGGGCTGTTTGGTTCCCTTGATGATGGCGCGGCCATCGTTGAACAGGGTCAGTTCGAACGGCTCGTTCACGTCCGTGATCTGTGCCCGGAGCATGAAGTTGTTGAGCTTGACCTCACCGTGGGCGCGCAGGCGGTCGGCGATCTGCTCGAAGTTGAGCCGGTTCTCACCGGTGGCCGAAAGCTGCACCGCATCGCGGCCGCAGAGGGTGGTGGTGCCGGCTGAGTACCTGCCCTCGATCCATTCGAAGCTGCGCTTCTTGCAGCAGGTGCATTCACCGACCTCGTAGGCGCGGGCGACCTTGAGCCGGCGGGTGGTGTTGGCCCAGGTATCGATTGACAGCAGTGCCGGGTTGACCGCATCGTAGTGGCCCAGCAGGATTTTCAGCGCCTCGACCACCTCGTAGTTGGCCACGATCGAGACCAGCGGGCCGAGCACACCGGCGGTGTCGCAGGTGGGGTTCATGCCCGGCGGCGGGGCCTGCTCGAAGATGCATCGCAGGCAGGGGGTGGCGCGGCCGGCCTTCTCCCAGGGCGAATCGCCGTGTTCGGTATGGGGCAGGATGGCGTAGGACATGCCCACCGTGCCCACCGCCCCGCCGTAGACGTAGGGGATGCCGTGCTTTACGGCAACCTCGTTGGCCAGGAAGCGGGTCTCGAAGTTGTCCAGGCCATCGACGATGATGTCGGCCCGGCCGTACTCACCGGTGGCGGCGAGCCGTTCGATGTTGGTGTGGTTGACGTCCTCGATGACAGGCGTGACGCGAACCTGCGAGTTGATCTGCGCGATCTTTCGCCTGGCGGCCTCGGCCTTGGGCAGCGAGTCGGCCACGTCGCGTTCATCGAACAGCACCTGTCGCTGGAGGTTGGTCAGCTCGATGAAGTCGCGGTCGACGATGATGAGGTGACCGACCCCCGCGCGGGCGAGCATGTTGGCCGCGACGGTGCCCAGGGCGCCGCAGCCGATGATGAGTGCGGTGGAGGCGGCCAGTCGCTTCTGGCCCTGCTCACCGAATCCGGGCAGCAGCATCTGTCGGTGGTATCGGTCGAGACTGTGGGGGTTATCGTTGTCCATGTGGGTGGTCGCAATCGGGGATGATTCTGGTGCGATTCGGTTGGGCTCGGGCCATCAGTGGCACCATCGCCATGGCGGGCGTGCCCTGCGGGAGGCTTCCGGGGCCTTCCG
Source organism: Phycisphaeraceae bacterium (assembly GCA_003551485.1). Classification (GTDB taxonomy): domain Bacteria; phylum Planctomycetota; class Phycisphaerae; order Phycisphaerales; family Phycisphaeraceae; genus B1Sed10-187. Next base: position 6,817 of record PUMS01000389.1, read on the forward strand.
GGGTCTTCCGGGGTCTTCCGGGGTCTTCCGGGGGGGGTCAGGGGCTGACGAGGCTGCCGCCCTCGACCGGGTCGACGCGGACGCCCATTTCCTCGAGGTAGGCCACCGCGGCGTCGATCCTGTCGGGCTCGCCCTCGAACTGCAGGGCCATGATGCCGATGGCGCGGCTGACGCTGGCCTGGCGGATATCGAAGACCACGTCCGGGTACTGGCGTGCCATCCGCCAGACGCACGGTTCATCCTGGCAGCCACCCTCGAAGGTCAGCCAGCATCGTCGTCGGGTCTTGCTCATGTTCACATCTCCTGGGGTAGGGCCGATACGCGGGGCGGTGCGGGGTGGGTGTTGGGTGTTGGGGGGGGTCAGCCGCCGGCGATGGCAGGGACGATGGCCAGTTCATCACCGGGTTTGACCTGCGTGTCCAATTGGTCGAGGAAGCGGATGTCCTCATCGTTAAGGTAGAGGTTGATGAAGCGGTTGATCTCGTTGTCGGACTTGAACAGCCGCTTGCCCAGGTCGGGGTACTGCTGGCAGACGTTGCTGAGCACCTGGCGGACGCTGTCGCCCTCGATCTGGAGCGACTCCTGGCCGTCGGCCTGGGATCGCAGCGCGGTGGGAATCTGAACGGTAATGGCGGACATGTCGGTGAGGCTCCTGGCTTTGAGTGGGGTGGTGGGATCGGTTGATTCCGGGCCGGCGCCCTGCGCCCGCAAGCGCGCCTCCAGCGCCGGTTGCGCGGCCGTGAGCGAGGCCCGGGCGTAGAAAGCCGAGCAGGTCGCCCGGCGGTCAGGCCGGGGCGGCGATCTTTTCCTTTCCGCCGCGCAGATGTTCGACCACCTGGTCGAACTCGTTGATCTTCGCAGCGATCACCGGGGCCTGCTCGAACTGGCCCTGCATCACCTCGACGGTCTTGAGGCCGTTGCCGGTGACGCAGATGCAGATCGGCTCATCGCGCGGGATCGCGCCGGACTCGATCATCCGGATGGCGCAGGCCAGGGTCGTGCCGCCGGCGGGCTCGGTGAAGATGCCCTCGGTGCGTGCCAGCAGCTTGACGGCATCGAGGATTTCCTGGTCGGGTGCGCTGGCCGCGGCCCCGCCGCTTTCGCGCACGATCCGGATGACATAATAGCCGTCGGCGGGGTTTCCGATGGCGATGCTGCGGGCGATGGTGTGGGGCTTCTGGGGGTGGAAGATGTCCTCGCCCTCGGCGATGGCCTTGACCACCGGGTCGCAGCCGGCGGCCTGCGCGGCGTGGACCTTCGGGCCGTTGTCCTCGACCAGGCCCAGGCGGATCAACTCCTGATAGGCCTTCCACACCTTGGGCAGGATCGTGCCGCCGGCGACGGGGACGACGGTGTGGCGTGGCAGTTGCCAGCCCAGTTGCTCGGCGATCTCAAAGCCGTGGGTCTTGGCCCCTTCGGTGTAGAACGGCCGCAGGTTGACGTTGACGATGGCCCAGCGGTACTTGTCGGCGATCTGCGAGCAGAGGCGGTTGACGTCATCGTAGTTGCCGCGGATGCGGATCATGTTCGGCCCGAAGACGCGAGAGCCGACGATCTTGCCCTCCTCCAGGTCATCCGGCACCATGACGAAGGCATCGAGCCCCGCGCCCGCGGCGTGCGCGGCGACGCTGTGGGCCAGGTTGCCCGTCGAGGCGCAGCCGACGGTGTCGAAGCCGAACTCGATGGCCTTGGTCAGCGCCACGGCCACCACGCGGTCCTTGTAGGAGAAGGTGGGGTAGTTGGTCGAATCATCCTTGATGTAGAGCTCGCGAACGCCGAGTTCCGCCGCGAGCCGGTCGGCCCTGACCAGCGGCGTCCAACCGGAGCGCATCCCCGCCTGCGGCTCTCCATCGATCGGCAGCAGGTGGCGATAGCGCCACAGCGAGAGCGGGCCGGCCTCGATCGAGTCGCGGGTCACCACCCCCTCGAGCGCATCATAGTCATAAATCGTCTCGACCGGGCCGAAACAGTCATCGCAGACGGTTCGCGGCTCGATCGGATACTCGGCATCACATTCCTTGCATCGCAGGCAACATGCAGATTTCATTCGCACAGTCTCCATGGGGTCTCTGGCGAGGTCATGAAAAAACCCCGCCGACAAGACGGGGTTTGCGGAACTGCATCGTTCGCACACACCCGCGTCTTATCTTCCCCCACACCGGGCAACCCGCGGCGGGGGAGGGAGTTCGCACCATTTCCCCATCCGGGGCGGTTGCGGTGGCGTCCTCGGGCCCTGACCCTCGGCCACTCTCGATAAGTCGCGAGACACTGAATTCAGGACCGTTTATAGGCGAATCAACAAGCCATGTCAACCAGGGCAAACGCATGTAGGTGCGAAACAGGGTGGCATGGTCAGCGGCTGTCCGCAGCCGATGGCCATGACGGCCTGTGATTGGGGGTTCGCCGCATGGCCATCAGCCGCCCCGGGAAAGACGGCTGCTGACCATGCCACCCATGCTACATGCGTTCGCCCTGAACCCCGGCCCAGGGCAAACGTGGGCATGACACATCTCGCGGCCGGTGGACCGGGGCTTCCTCCCTCTCCCCTCGGGAGAGGGGTCAGGGGTGAGGGCAGATTCGCGCCGCTCGTGCCGTTACTGAACCAAGGGTCGCCCCCCGGATGAGGCAGGAAGGATGGGATATGAAGCAATTGGGCATTTGCACCAAGTTCGCCCTGAACGCCAGCCAGAGCTAACCCGTGAACGTTGCATGGCAAGATACCCGCCGGGGAAAAAGGCCGAAATGTCGCTTAATGGCCGCACCGGGGGACCTATGGGCCATGCTCTGGGGCCCAACTACAACCGGAACGGGCGACCAACCGAAATCTACCGAAGCGGCGGCCACCGCCAATCACGTGCCCCCCTGCCCCCCCTCCATGCACACATCAAACAGACCGCCGAGCACGGCCCACCCCGGTCGTCACCCCCACAGCCCCCAACAGCAACCGGCCACTTACCATGCGAAGTGGGCGAACGCCTTGTTGGCATCGGCCATGCGGTGGGTCTGCTCGCGGGTCTGGATGGCCTTGCCCTCGTTGTTGGCCGCATCGTAAAGCTCGCGGGCGAGGCAGCGGTGCATCGGCTTGCCCTTCTCGGACCGCGCGGCGTTGATGATCCAGCGGAAAGCGAGGCTCTGCTTCCGCTTGGGCTTGACACTCATGGGCACCTGGTAGTTGGCGCCGCCGACGCGCTTCGACCGGACCTCAACCTTCGGCTTCACGTTCTCGATCGCCTGGTTGAAGATCTCGATCGCCGGCGGGTCGCCCTTGGTGCGCTTCTCAATCTCCTCGAGTGCATCATAAACCACGCGCTGCGCAACCGCTTTCTTGCCATCACGCATGATGCAGTTGATGAAGCGCGAGAGCACTTTGTTGCCGTGGATCGGGTCGGGCTGGAGTTGTTCTTCGGCTCGGGTAATGCGTCCGGCCATAGTCTGTCGTTCCTTTCAGGCTCATCCATCCCGGCATGACCGGGATCATCTGTTCACCCGTAACCCCGCGCAAGCGGCACACCCGGCGCGCGTTACGGATTACTTGCCACCGATTTCCTGCTGCCAAAAGGGCATCTCGGCGGGTTCAGTGCGATCACTTGCCCCGCTTGACGCCGTACTTGCTGCGGCTCTGCTTGCGGCCATCAACACCGAGACAGTCGAGTGCCCCGCGCACAACATGGTACCGCACGCCCGGCAGGTCGCGGACACGACCACCCCGCACGAGCACGATCGAGTGCTCCTGGAGGTTGTGGCCCTCGCCACCGATATAGGCGGTCACTTCCCGGCCGTTGGACAACCGCACACGGGCGATCTTGCGAAGGGCAGAGTTCGGCTTCTTGGGCGTCACGGTACGGACCTGAAGGCACACACCGCGCTTGGCCGGGCAACTGTCGAGGTCCTTGACCTTGCTCTTGGCCCGGGGCATCCGCCTCGGATTGCGCACAAGCTGATTCGTCGTCGGCATAGTCGGTTCCTGCGGTTACATCCAGCCGGGCCCCACCAGTTCACACAGGGGGGCTCCCGGGCAAGCAAGTCGGGCATTATAAGCACCTACCTCCGGCCATGCAACGCCATGTCGTGACGGATCAGGGCGAAGGGTGCATGACACTCGCCGCGGAAGGCTCTTGCTCCCTCTCCCCTTTTTCCGGGGGCGGGAGAGGGCTGGGGTGAGGGTAGATTCGTGCCGGTCGTGCCGTGGCTGAACCGAAGGCCG
>PUMS01000456.1 GCA_003551485.1 Phycisphaeraceae bacterium
AGGCGGGCGAAAAGGCTCTGATCTTCGGCCCGGCCGAAGGCGGTGAACTGCACCAGTTTGAGCGGGCCGATGTCGTGGGGGGGGTCGGTGGCGCTGAGCCAGCCGGGGCTGGAGCGAAACCTCGGGATCAGAAGGTGGCAGCCCACGTTATCGATCGTGGGCACCGCTGAGCCGCGCAGGCTGGTCGTGTTCCCGCTCCCGCTCCCGCCACCGCGGCCCCCGGCGGAGCGATCGGCCGCGGCATCGCGTCCGGCCTGGGCCGGCTCTGATTCATCCGGCACCCTTCCCCGCCGTCGGCCGGGGCGCAGCGTGAGTGTGGCCAGATCATGCAGTTCGCTGACCACCGGCTCGGTGGCCAGCACCACGGTGCCCTGCTGCATGGCCGCGGCGACATGCTCGCTGCGCACCCCCTCTGAAGTGCTCAGCAGCAGGAACGCCGCGGGGCAGTCCACCAGCAGCTTTCGCAGATCATCGCCGGCGGGGCAGCCACAGCGTTGGCCCAGCTCGGTCACATCGCCGAGGCGGGCGCCGCCGATGCCGATGGGCCGCACCAGCATTCGCAGGCGTGAAAGTGTCTTCTCCACTGCCGCAGCGCTGCGCGCATCGGTCCAGACGGTCACCTCGTTGCTGGCGCGGGCCGTAGCCATGGGTGGCCAGAGGATACCAGACAATGGGAAACCGCCACCTGAGGGGGCGAGTGCGCGCGTGCCCCCTGCCCTCTGCCCTCGGGACGCCGAGGCGCTAAGATAAGAACGTGGCGTGGACGTGGCGGCCGCTCGCCCGCCAGTGGCGCGGGCGGGAGGAAAGTCCGAACACGACAGGACACGGTGGTGGGTAACGCCCACCGGCCCCCTCGCGGGGTCAGGGAAAGTGCCACAGAGAACAGACCGCCCACCCCCGGGTCATGCCCAGGTTTGGTCCGGGGCGGCAAGGGTGAAACGGTGCGGTAAGAGCGCACCGCCGCGCTGGCGACAGCGCGGGCACGGCAAACCCCACCGCGTGCAAGGCCAAGCAGCATCCACGCGGGCCGACCGGCCCGCGACGGCTTGTCCGGCCGGGGCCCGGCGCGCCGGGCCGGGATGCGGGTAGGCCGCTCGAGGTCGTCGGCAACGGCGACCCCAGATGAATGGCCGCCCCGCCGCGCAAGCGCGGCGGAACAGAATTCGGCTTACGGTCCACGCCACAGCTTTGAAAGAAAGGGCCGCCGGTCATGCGGGCGGCCCTTTTTCTCGTGACAGTCGGACGGCGGAGCCTGGTCGAACGCCACACCGGCGGCACTGTGCTCGCCCGCGCCGACATCAGCGGGCGATGATGTCGCGCAGGCGCTCGGTGGGCGGCTGGAGGGCGCCCAGGGCCCGTGCCGCGGCAATGGCAAGGTCGCCGGTGGTCTCGCGATCGCCCACCAGGCGGGTGAGCCGTTCGAGTTGCTCGCTGCTGAGCCGGTTGCCGTGCCGCGCCGCCGAATCAGCCAGGCTGTTGAACAGCGACACCCGCACCTGCCGGGGCGTGTCGGCATCCAGGGCGACATCGGCCAGGGCGCGCTGGGTGTCATCGCGGCGGATCAGGGCGAGCACGCGACCGGCGCCCCGAGCGATCTCGACCCGCTCGTCTCGCAGCCCCCGCAGCAGGGCGGGACGGGCATCGTTGATGTCGAACACGGCATTGCTTCGCACACCGATGTCGTGAAGTCGCTCGAGGGCCTCGAGGGCATAGGCGGTGGCCTGTTCGCGGTCGATCTCGGCCTCGGGGTCAAGGGCCTGGGCCTCCTCCAGTGCCTCCTCGAGCGCCGGGACGTTGATTCGGGGGGCGTCCTGATCCCCGTTATCGTTTTCCGTCCTGGCCGGGAGGGCGTCGGCATGAATCAGCCGCGGCACATCGCGATAGCGGCGGGTCACCTCGGCCCAGTCCAGTGCGCTGATGTGGGCCACAAAGGGGGTGGCGGCCAGCCTGTGGTTTCGCACCGTGGCATCGAAGGCGCCCTTGATGAATCCCACCCTACCGGCGCTGACCACCACGTCCACCCCGGGCACCTCGCGGAGTTGGGCGCTCAGTTCGCTGATGGAACCGGCTCGCAGCACGGTGTAGCCGCGCTCATCGAGGAAAGCGGCCAGGGCGTTGCCCTCCTCGGGCGTGGCGGTGACGACCGCGGCTACCGGCTCGGCATCGAGGGCGATGGCCTCGGCCAGGGCGGGCACGACCCGACTGGCACCCTCGAAGGGGCGCTGGGGCGTCAGCCGGGCCAGCGCCAGGTTCATTTCGATGCGGATGCGACGGTTGGGATGGCTCATGGCCATCAGCACCGGCCGCACACCCGCCTCCTCGGCCAGCAGGTCGGCGGGGCTGCCGGTGTCGCCCAGCGCTGCGATGATCTGGCGGGCCAGGGCCGTGTCCTGATCCTCCATCGCCTGCCGCAACACCGGCAGTTGCTGGCGCGCACCGGCCAGGCGCAGGTAGTAGCCCGCGGGCTGAGGGAATGGGTAGCTGGGGTCGCTGGCACCGTCGAGGCGCAGCTCGCGGCGGGCGTTGGCCAGCAGGAAGCGGGTGACGGCGGCATCGAGGTGGCGGTCGTGGCGTAGCGCGGCCATGGCGGCGAACATCGAGCGGATGTCGGGATGGGCCGCCGCGGGCACCTCGTTGTGGAGTAGCCCTGCCCCGGAGCGGTACTCCCAGATCAGCCCCACCTCGGCGCGGCGTTCAAGACCGGTGACGGTCTCGCCGATCGTCCCGGCCTCGTAAAGCCGCCGCGCCTGCCACAGGAACAGGTCCGCGGCGCGGGTCCGCTCGGGCATTCGCACGGTGCGTGCGATGAGGTTGAAGGAAGCCTGCACGGACTGGTGAACGCTGGGGGTGACTTGCTCGTCCTCGAGCACCACCGCCAGATACGGCAGCGCCCCGGCGTAGCCGATGTCGGCCAGCACGTGGGCGATGTGGATCTGATGCGTGTGCTCGAGATGGGGCAGGGCAACGGCCAGCGGGTAGGCTGCGGGCCGGCCGATGGCGGTCATCGCCCGCAGGGCAAACTGGCTGAACCCCGGCCGCGGCGGCTGCTGGAGTGCCTCGAGCAGGTGGGGCACGGCGTACTGCCCGGCCTCGACCAGCACGCGGGTGGCCAGCATGTTGGGCCGGCGGCCCCTGTCGAGCTGGTCGATGGCGTTGAGGATGTGCTCCTCATCGGTGGCGCGCTCGAGTCGGGCGCTGTCGAGGCGCTGCTGGATCGCCTGCCCGATCTCTCGCAGCTCGTCATGGCCCATAATGAACTCACGGACGCCCCGTTGCTCGAAGTCATACCGCGGCGAGGCCTCGGTGATCTCGAGCAGTTCCATATCGGACACCCGACCTTCGAGAGCCTCCCACGCGACACTGGCGCGGTCGGGCTGGGCCACGGTGATGTTGTGCATGAAGGTCTCCCACAGGGCCACTTCCTCCCTCAGTTCTCCGATCGGGCGCGGCTCCTGAGCGGCGGCGAAAGGAGGGGCGGTGAAGGTCACGACGAGCATCGCCACGAACAACTTCAGAAACAGGCTACGCGGGGTGGACATGCGGAATGCTCCCAGGGGGGATGTCGAGGGCGGGAAAGCCACGTCAGCAGCGTTGGCAATCTACCCTTGGGCCCTGTGATCGTCAAGCTTTACGGCCGGCAAGTCAGGCGCGAGGTGGGGTGTGCCAGAGAGTCCGGGGCCGGATGGCGGCGAACGCCTCGGGTGCCCCCGGTCGGCGGCATACAGGTGTCCCCGGCGTGCGCCGGATGCACGGGTGGGCAGGCAACCGGTCGCCCCGGCGCAGCCACAACGGCCGGTTCAGCGTCGGATGCGATGCTGGGTGCTGGTGGCGGCGTGAGGGACCAGGCCTCGCTTGGACTGGCGGACGAACTGGGCCAGTTCGGCGATCAGTTCCGCCGCGGGCCCGTTTTCGCCAACGCGGGTCTCGAGGGCGGCGACGGCGGACTGGTTGGTGTGGCCCTTGAGAAACAGGGTGTTGAACGCCCAACGGACCTGTTCGAGGCCCGTCTTGTCCAAGCCGCTGCGCCTCAGGCCCACCACGTTGAGGGCCACGAGGTTGTTCAACCCGCTGGCGGTGCAGAACGGGGGCAGGTCGCTGGAAATGGCGCTCTGGCCGCCGAGCATGGACAACCGCCCGAGGCGGCAATACTGGTGGATGCTGGCGTTGCCACCGACGTTGACCCCCGCATCGATGTGGCTGTGGCCCCCGCAAAGCGCCCCGGAGGCCAGCGTACAGCCATCGGCCAATTGCACATCGTGGCCCAGATGCACGTTGGACATCAGGAAGTTGTCGTTGCCGATGCACGTGGGCTGCTCGGCGCTGGTGGCGTGGTGGATGGTCACGCCCTCTCGCAGGATGTTGCGGTCGCCGATGCTCACCCCGGCGTGCTCATCCGAGGGCTGGTAATGGCGCGACTGCGGCTCGAAGCCGAGCGTGACCTGGGGATAGAGCGTGTTCTCGCGGCCGAGCACCACCACGCCGTGCAGCCAGACACGCCCGATGAGCTTCGTGCCCGAGCCGATGACCGCCGGGCCGTCGATCACGCATTGCGGGCCGATCTCGACATCCTCTGCGATCTGGGCGCGGGGATCGACTTGAGCCGTGGGATGGATGAGAGGCAATCTGGGTGGTCCTCATTCTGACAGAGGGTCCGAAATCGGGCGGCTATCTTAGTCGATCCCCCACCCATCGCCACCCCTGGCACTGAATGCTGCCGGCTGCTCGCCCGCCGGTGTTCATGGCTCACGGGAGAGCACTGGCGGACCGGCCATCAGTGGCACACGGGGCCGGGCGACCGTACTGGTGACGGCATTTCGGTCGCAAAAGGCGATTTTGCCCCATCAGCTCACCGCTGCGCCGTCGGGCACGGCCCTGCGCGGACCCAGCAGCACCACATCCTGCAACCGGCCGTCCTCCATGACGCTGGCCGCGAGCAGCATCCCGTTGGAAGGCTCGCCCCGGATGGTCCGCGGCTCGAGGTTGACCAGCATCACAACCTGCTGGCCGACCAGGTCTTGCGCCTCAGCGAACTGGCGGATGCCGGCGCAGATCTGCCGCTGCTCACCGCCGAGGTCGACCTGGAGTTTGAGCAGCCGGTCGGCGTTGGGGTGAGCTTCGGCGGCAATGATGGTGGCGATGCGAAGCTCCAGACGGGCAAAATCGTCGTAACTGATGGTGTCCTTATGTTCCATAAACGTCCTCATCCAAGGGGTGAGTGGCAGAGGATAATCCAGCGGGCAGCGGCGACCAAATGCCGATGCCTATAATGGACCGCTACGTCCCATTCCGGACATGACCCACCCAGGCGCCCCGGGCGTATTCCCGGGGGCTGAGCCGGCCGTGTCGACCGCGGCCATGGAGACCGCTGGGGAACCCCAGGACTTGACCGCGGAGCACCGCACATCTTACGGGCTTGGCCTCCTGCCGCGCCGCTGGCGACGTCGCCGCCTGGCGCTGCTCTTGGTTCTGCTGGTGGCTGCGGTTGCGGCCTCGGCGTTCTACTACTTCACCCACCCGCAGCGCCTGGCCGAACTGGCCGCGACGCAACTGGCGGCCCTGACGGGGGCGGAGGTCAGTGTCGGAGCGGCCCATTTCCAGGTCAGCGGCCCGCTGGTGCTTTACGATGTGGCGTTGAGGGCGCCCGGGGGCAACGGGACAGGCGCCCTCGTGGCCGAGTTCGGCCGCGTTCACGTCCATCACGACCACGGGCAGCTCCTGCAGCGGCGCTTCCGGCCTTTCCTCATCGAGTTGCTCGGTGAGCCGGTTCTGTACATCACCGAGGACCTGGATCGCGACCGGTTCAACATCGACTGGCTGTTCCACAAGGCGCCTCGGGAGCCCGCAGCCGAACCGCCGCAGTTGCCCACGGTGCGGTTTGACCGGCTTGCCCTGGTCCCCGGCGAGGTCCGTGGCGGCCGTTACCAGGCGCGCCGGCCCATCCGCCTGATCGGTGAACTGCGCCCCAACGGCAGCGACGTCGAGGCCGGCTTCATCGTCGATGTGCGGACCGAGGCGGATGCCGATGCGGTGACCCTCACAGGCCACCTGCCCATCGGCCGCGGCACGGCCAACCTGGACCTGCACCGGGTGGGGCTGGACAGCCCGCTGATGGATGCGTTGCCCGACCAGTGGCGCCGCTGGCTGATCGATCGCCGGCCCGGCGGCCGCATCGAGCGTATCAACGTGCTGGCCGAGCCGTCGCGTGAGGTTCGCGCTGAGATCGACCTGGCGGGCACCCGCCTCCTGCCGCCGGGCTGTAGCGAGCCTTTGTTCCTGACGGTCAAGCGAGGCCGGTTCATCATGGAGGGCAACCGCGTTCGCACGGACCTGGGGGGCGAACTGGGCGGGTTCGACTATCACATCACCGGGCAGGTCACCAATGCCTTCAGCAGGCGGCCCACGATCGACCTGCACCTGGCTGCGCAGGGGCGGATCGAGCCGGACCCGCCCTGGCTGGCCTGGATCACCGACGGGCAGGTCCACACCGCCATCCGACGGGAACTGGAGGAGTTTCAGCCCGAAGGGCCGGTCGAGATCGCTGCGCGGCTGACGCAGGGCCCCGATGATCCGCACCTGCGATACGATGCCCAGATCCGCCTCAATGGTCTGAGGGCCCGGTTCAGGGACTTTCCCTACCCTGTGCGCGACCTTCGCGGCCACATGCGCGTGCGCGATGGACGGCTGACGATTGACCGGGTGGAAGGCATCGGCCCCAGCGGCGCGGTCATCACGGTTCAGGCATGGGTCGATGACATCGGCCCATCCGCCGGGCCATACGCCGGCGAGGTGCGTGTGTGGTCCGAGGCGATACCCCTGGATGAGCACCTGCTGGCCGCGATGCGGCCCGAGGACCACCAGGCCGTGGCCATGTTCTTCGATTCCGCGGCCCACCGGCGCCTTGAGCAGGCGGGGCTGATCCGCTCGGCCGCGCAGAGCGAGCCCGGCGCTGGAGAGGCCCCACCTGCCGCCAGCCATCAGGCACCGGCGGAGGCGGACCTCGAGCCTGCCGATGGGTCTGCTGAGTCCGGTGGAGCGCCCGCGCCCGCATTCGACCTGGGCGGTCATGCCGCGTTCGAGGCCATCGTCCGCCGCGACCCGCACCAGCGTCGGTTGTGGCATCCCACGATCAGCATCCGCCCCGCGGGGTTGCGCTTCATCTACCAGGACTGGCCGTATCCCGGTGTTGTCGAGGGCGGCGCCATCCGCATCCAGCGCCGGCAGGTCACCGTCGAGGCCGTGAATGCCCGGCTGCTGGGCGGTGGGGCGTTGGTGATCGACGGCAGCGTCGGTCCGCGCCATCCGGACCCACAAAGCCCATCCATCCCCGATCTGGCGGTCCGACTCAGCGGGCTCGAGGTCGATGACATGCTTCTGGCTACGCTGCCGCCGGAAGACGCTTCGTGGCTGGAAACGCTGCACATCGAGGGCAGGATCGATGCCGAGGCCGCCATCGGCGCTGCGGGTGATGCTCAGACCGATTACCGCATCGATGCGCGCCTTCGCCGGGGCCGGGCATGGCCCAACCGCGACAGCGGCGGGGCGTATCCGCTGGAGGCGCTCGAGGCCGACCTGCGCATCGAGCCGCAGCGTGTGCTCGTCAGCGACCTGCACGCCCGCCACGGCCCGACCCGGTTCAGCGGTGAGGCCGGCATCCTCGGCCGCGGCGAGGGCCGCGACCTTCGCCTCGAGCTGCGCGCCCAGGGGCTTCGATTCGAAGACCCCGTGCTCGACCTGACGCCCGTCGGTCGCGATGAGGTGGCCACGGTCAGCGGTCTTCTGGAGGATCACGCCCTTACCGGCAGCGGTGATGCCCGTGTGAGTCTGCATGCCGTCGGAGATGGGGAGCCCCGCTACCGTGTGGCCATCGAGCCGCACACCGTGGGTCTCGAGGTCGATGGCCGCCGCATCGCGCTCGAGGGGGGGGCGGGCACGGTCGTGGTCGATGGAACCACGGCACTGCTCGAGGGCGTAAGGTTCAGGCACGCCGGCGGTGAGGTGGCCGCCGATGGCCAGGTCAGCCTGACCGGTCCGGCGCAGTTCGACCTGCGGTTCGGCGCACGGGGGGAGTCGATCGATGACAGCGTGCGCGCCGTGCTTCCTGAGGGAGTTCGGACGGTGTTCGATGAACTGGAACTGAGCACGGGTTATGACCTTCGCGAGGCGCGGCTGCGCCGTGCGGTCGACGAGGACGGCCAGGCGACGCTCGGCTTTTCCGCCACGGTGGATGTTGAAGATGCATCGATGCGGATCGGCTTTCCGCTGAAGGAGATGGACGCCACGATCCGCATCGGCCTCAACCACCCGCCCGATGCGCCCTGGCCGCGGCTGGATGTGCATGTCGATGCCCGGCGCCTGCGCTACCACGACCGGCTCATCCGTCCGCTGACGGCGCGCCTGGTCAGCGAGGATGGGGGCGAGATGCTGCACATCCGCGACCTGCACGGCTCGGTCTACGATGGGGCGATCACCGGCCACGGCCGGCTTTTCCGCGAGCAGGATGCGATGCGCTATGAACTGGAGCTGGCCCTTCAGGAAGTGGCGCTTCAGCCGTTTCTCGATCCCGAAACCGAGCCGCGATGGGATGCCGGCCGACGCCGTGCCGCCCGTCAGGCCGGCGAGCAGCAGGATATGATCTTCGATGCCGACCAGACCACCGCCCGGCAGTTGGGCCGGGGGGTGGCCTCGGCCAGCCTGACCCTGGCCGGCGTGGTGGGCGATGATGCAGCGCGGCGGGGGCGCGGGTTGGTCCGCGTGCGCGATGCACGGCTGTTCGAGTTTCCCCTGGCCATGGCCGTGGCGCAGCTTATCAACCTCAACCTCCCCGCCTCCAGTGCCTTTCATTCGGCCACCTTCGACTACCTGGTCGACGGCGATACCGTGCACTTTGAGGATGTGCGCTTCCTGGCCCGCTCGCTGGAGATGCGCGGCCAGGGCACGCTGGAGCTGACCAGCCAGCGTCTGTCGCTGCTGTTCCACTCGCGCAACCCCAACGGCAACGATCAGATCGGCCCCTTCCCCGACCTGTTCCGCATGCTCAAGGCCGAGTTGTTCTCGATCCGCGTCAGTGGCACGATCGAGCAACCCGAAGCCCGCCTCCAGACCCTCACCGCCACCAGCAAGACCATCCAGGAACTGTTCGGAACGCCCAGCAGCAGAGATTGAAGCGGCAAGTCCAACAGGCACCCGCGCGGACATCCATCTCATCTTCGACCGCACGGGATCGCCAACGGCCCCCCCGCAACAACCGTGCTGCGACCGCGGTATCCTCGTCCACAATGCGCGCAACTCACACCGGCCAGTGGATGGTGAGGTCCGCCGGCCGCATGTGGGTGAGGATGCGATTGGCGTTGGGGCCGTCGCTGCGGGCGTAATGGGCCTCGGCTTCGACGCCGCTGCGCCCGCCGCGCTGATGGCGGGCGATGATCCACGTCCGGGCCTGCTCGGGCTCGACCGCCAGCAGCCAGCACTCATCGAGCATGTCTGCAAGTGGATGCCACGGAGGCTCATCGAGCAGCAGGTAGTTGCCCTCGACGATGAGCAGTCTCACCTCGGGGCCGAGGCGGGCATCGGGCGGCCATACCGGGTCATGTACGGTGCGGTCGTAGACCGGCACGGCGAGGTCGGCCTGGCCGGCCCTGGCGCGGCCGAGCAGGCGGATGAACCCCTGCACGTTGAAGGTTTCGGGTGAGCCCTTCACGTGGGCCAGACCGCGGCGGGCAAGCTCGGTGTTGGGCAGGTGAAAGCCGTCCAGAGCCACGATCGCCGCAGCACCGGGCTCGAGCCGCTCGCACGCGGCGTGAAGCATTGCCGCCAGCGTGCTCTTGCCCGAGCCGCCGATACCGGCGATGCCCGCCACGTAGCGCTTCGGCATTCCGTCACCCGCCGCGGCCAGCAGTCGCCGTGCCTGCGCGGCCAGGAAAGCCTCATCCACGGCCTGTGATGCCGCCATGCCCCGCTCCCTCACCAGATCCGCGCGTTGCCCAGTCCCTCCCAAATGTGGTCGCGCATCGCACTGATGACGTTCTCGGCCAGCTCGACCGCGGCCGAGCCGGCGTAGCCATCGACCATCGGCGGTCCGCCGGTGCGCACCGCGGCGAGGAAGCTACCCAGCTCCGCCGTCAGCGGATCCTGCTCGCCCTCAGCCAGGTCCATGGTCAGTTCATCGATCATCACCAGGCCCGAGTAGTCGAGGTTGGAAAGGTCGGCCCCGGCCAGCACCTCGTCGCGCAGCTCGCGGAAGGCCAGCTCGTTGTCGGACTTGCGGATCACGATGCCCGAGCGCTTCTGGTAATCCAGGCTCACGTAAGCCGTCTCGCTGAACAGGCGAAGGCGGCGGTGGGTGTCGAAGGCCAGGCGGCTGGCGGTGACGTTGGCCACGCAGCCGCTCTCGAAGACGATCCGGGCGTTGGCGATGTCCTCGTGCTGGCCGAGGATGGGCACGCCGATGGCATCCACCTTCCGCACCGGTGAGCGGGCCAGGGCCAGGACGATATCCAGGTCGTGGATCATCATGTCCATGACCACGCCCACGTCCAGCGAGCGGAAGGTCATGGGGCTGACGCGGTGGACCTCCATGAAGCGTGCGGGAATCTCCATCGCCGCCACGGCCCGCACGGCGGGGTTGAACCGCTCGGTGTGGCCGACCTGGAGCACCACGGCGCTGCCCCGGGCCAGCTCCGCCAGTTGCCTCGCCTCGGCCACGGTGGCGGCCAGCGGCTTTTCCACCAGGCATGCGATGCCGCGACTGAGCAGCGGCGCGGCCACGGCAGCGTGCCTGACCGTGGGCACGGCCACGCTGACAGCGCCGATGCCCGGGTGGGCCTGGAGCATGTCCTCGAGCTCGGTAAAGGCCGCGCAGCCGTACTCATCGGCCACCGTGGCGGCACGCTCTTCATCGGTGTCCACCACCGCCACCAGCCGTGCGCCGGGCAGGTTGGCATAGGTGCGGGCATGGTGGCGGCCCATGC
>PUMS01000344.1 GCA_003551485.1 Phycisphaeraceae bacterium
ATGAGGCTCGAAGGCAAGCTCCAGGAGGGCGCCACCGCCACCGACCTGGTGCTGCACGTGACCGAGATACTGCGAAAGCACGGTGTGGTGGGCAAGTTCGTCGAGTTCTTCGGGCCCGGCCTGGCCGAGATGCCCGTGGCCAACCGCGCCACCATCGCCAACATGGCACCCGAGTACGGGGCCACCATCGGCTTCTTTCCCATCGATGAGCAGACGCTTCGCTACATGGAGCTGACCGGCCGCGAGCGGGCGCTGATCGACACCGTCGAACAGTATTGCAAGGCCCAGTACCTGTGGCGCGACGACAGCGACCCGATCCGCTACGCGGCGAAGCTGAAGCTGGACCTGACGACCGTCGAGCCATCCCTGGCCGGCCCGCGCCGGCCGCAGGACCGCATCGAGCTGTCGGGCATGAAGGCGCAGTGGGAGCAGGACCTGGTCAACCTCTACAACAAGCCCTCACCCGTGCGGAACTCGACGGTCAAGACCTGGGAAGAGGAAGGCGGCCCGACTGCGGCCAGAGAGCCCGAGCCGGCCGTGGCCACGCTCGAGGGCGAGGCCGGTGAGGCAGTGGTCGAGTTCGAGGGCCACCGCTTCACCCTGCGCGATGGCCACGTGGTCATCGCCGCGATCACCAGTTGCACCAACACGTCCAACCCCGATGTGATGCTCGGCGCCGGCCTGGTGGCGCGCAAGGCCCACGTACGCGGCCTTCAGCGCAAGCCGTGGGTCAAGACCTCCCTGGCACCGGGCTCGAAGGTCGTCACCGACTACTACGATCGCGCCGGGCTCACCAGCGACCTCGAGGCCCTGGGCTTCCACCTGGTCGGCTACGGCTGTACCACCTGCATCGGCAACTCCGGCCCGCTGCCCGATCCGATTGCAAAGGCCGTGGAAGAGCACGACATGGTCGTGGCCTCGGTGCTCTCGGGCAACCGCAACTTCGAGGGCCGGGTCAACCCGCACGTGAAGGCCAACTATCTGGCCTCACCACCGCTGGTGGTGGCCTACGCCATCGCCGGCACGGTCGATATCGACCTGACCACCGAGCCGCTGGGCCGCGACGGCGATGGCAAGCCGGTGTACCTCAAGGACATCTGGCCATCGCAGCAGGAGGTGGCCGAGCTGGTGGCCAGCTCCGTCAGCGGCGAGCAGTTCCACAAGCAGTACGCGGACGTGTTCAAGGGCGCCGAGCACTGGCAGAAGATCGAAGCGCCCGGCGGCGTGCTCTACGAGTGGGACCCCGAGAGCACCTACATCCAGGAGCCGCCGTTCTTTGTCGATCTGGCGCCGCAGCCTGAACCGGTCAGGCCGATCCGGGGCGCCCGCTGCCTGGCCAGGCTCGGCGACAGCGTCACCACCGACCACATCAGCCCCGCCGGCGCCATCAAGCCCGACAGCCCCGCGGGCAAATACCTCATCGAGCGCGGCGTGCCGGTGACCATGTTCAACAGCTACGGGGCCCGGCGCGGCAACGACCGCGTGATGACCCGCGGCACCTTCGCCAACGTCCGCGTGCGCAACCATCTCGCCCCCGGGACCGAAGGCGGTTACACCACCGACTTCACCACCGGCGAGGTCACCAGCATCTACGAAGCGGCGATGAACTACAAGGAAGAGGGCATCCCGCTGATCGTGCTGGCCGGCGCTGACTACGGCATGGGCTCCAGCCGCGACTGGGCGGCCAAGGGCACGTTTCTGCTGGGCGTGCGCGCCGTCATCGCCGTCAGCTTCGAGCGCATCCACCGCAGCAACCTTGTGGGCATGGGCGTGTTGCCGCTGTGCTTCCAGGACGGTGAAAGCGCCGAAGCGCTGGGCCTGGATGGCACCGAGAGCTTCGCCATCGCCGTGGATGACACCATCCAGCCGCGGCAGAAGATCACCGTCACCGCCACGAAGCAGGACGGCACGAAGACCGAGTTCACCACCACCTGCCGCATCGACACCCCCGTCGAGGTCGAGTACTACCGCAACGGCGGCATCCTCCACACCGTGCTGCGCAAGCTCGCGGCGGAGAAGTGAAGTCCCGTGCGGGATGGCAGTGGTGGCTTGTCCATCGCTGTCCACGATTTCAGGGTGCCACTGGCGGCTTGCCCGCCAGTGCCGTTGGGGGATGCGATGTGCACTGGTGGTCAAGCCACCGGTGGCACCCGGGGGCCGGGTGGTGGAGCGCGGCCGTCCTGGCCGCTCCGGGGCCCGAAGGCCGGAATGCGGCCGAGACGGCCGCGCTCCGTGTCACCCCGCTTCCGGGGGATTCTCGAAACAGTGTCTCATGCGGCGGCGCCGCACCCGCGAGGATGAAAATAACGGCCGGACCTTCTCCCCGCTCCCACCGGGAGAGGGGCTGGGGGTGAGGGCAGATTCGGACGAGCTCTGCGTGTCTCCCCTCACCCCGGCCCTCTCCCGGAGGGAGAGGGAGTTATTTTCGGGGCAAATGATGCCGATGCCGCATCCTGACCGATGAAACAGCAAAGTTTGCAGGCGGGCAGCGGGCAATAATCGCGCCCCGGGAGGCGTTGTCCCGGTGCTACGATCTGCCCCTCAACACCCCCTTGATGAGTCTGCCATGACCCACCGCCTTGCCCCTCGCCGCCGTTTCTTCCAGATGACTGGCATTGCCGCATTTGCAGCATTCATCGCCGCGTTGACAATCCTGGCCGCCGAGGCGCCGGGTCAGCAGCGGCCCGCCGGGCCCAACCATGCGCGGGTCGTCACCGCCACGTATCTCAACGGCCACGAGACCGAGGCCGATGCCGAGGTCGGCGGCGTCGCCGTGGGGCCGCGCGGTGAGATCGTCTTCGGTGGCACGCTGCCGGAGCAGGGCGCTGCCGGCTGGGAGGGCGCCCGCCGCGTGCGGCAGACCGAACTGCTCGAGGGCGGTGACGGCGCGATCGTGCGCCTGGACCGCACGGGCACGCGGCCGATCTCGATCACCCGTGTGGGCGGGGCGGTGCGCGACCTGGTGGTGGGCGATGATGGCCGCATCGTGGCCGCGGTGCGCGGCCATGGGATGATCGTGCTCGACCGCGAGGCCGGCGACATCGTCTACCGCGATGAGGTGGAGAACACGCGGCGGGTGGCCGTCAGCCGCTCCGGCCGCGTGGTGACCCTGGCCGACAACCGGCAGGTGCGCATCTACGACCCCGAAGGCAACCTGCTGGGGATGCGCCAGTTCCGCGACAACTACGTTGAGGATGTGGCCATCGACGATCGCAGCGGCAACGTCTTCGTCGCCGGGTTCAACAACCGGCGGCTGACCATGCGCAACGGCCGCCGCGGGCCGGTGCAGGTCGGCTTCATCCGGGCGTTCAAAATCGACGACGTCGAAGGCGACACGGTCTGGTCCGCCTACGACTGGCCGGGCAACCCGCTTGGCGCTGCGCCCGGCGGTGGTCGCGGCGAGGGCTACCACCTGCTCGAGGCCGACACCCGCATCTACCGCCTGGCCATGGGCCGCGACGGCGGGCTCTACTTCGCCGGTGAGGCCGCCGGTGGCAACGCGATCTTCGAACGCCTGCCGCAGAAGCTCGAGGAGGGCGCAGGTGACCGCTACGTGCGCTTCGATGCCTACTCCCACCCCTACAACACCGCGGCCAACCACATCACCGCCTACGGCCGGCTCCACCCGGCCACGGGCGAGCTCGACCGGGTGCAGTCGCTGCTGTCGCGTCAGGCGAACAACCGGGGCAACACCCTCCGCCCACGCGGCATCGCCGCCGATGAACGGGGCCGGGTCTATCTCACCGGCGTGGCGACCCGCTACATCGCCAATCGCGATGAGATGACGGTCAACGGCATTCGTGTGGGCCCGGCGCCGGGTGGGGATGCGTTCCTGCTGATCACCAGCCCCGACTGGCGTTCGCGCCAGACCTGGGCGGCCTTCACCGCGCCCGGCGGCGAGGGGGGCGGCCGCGGTATGGCCATCGATGTCCGCCGCGGCCTCAGCGCCATGGCCGCCGACACCCGCAACACCATGCTCACCACGCCCAACGCCCTGCAGCGTCGCCCCGGCCCCAACCAGAACGCCTTCCTCGTGGTCAGCCCGCCGCCGGGCCAGTGACGGTGGACGCCGAATGGGCGGAATCGGCGGCGAGATGACCCCGGCGCTGCTCCGCCGCCATCATTCGACCGCCGAGCGTGCCGGGCCGGCGGAAGAGTGCTCACGCCAGGACGCAGAAGGAAGGACAAGGGGGCGGATGCCGGGTCCACTGCGTATCCGGATCGCCGCGGTGTTGCCGTATGGCCACGCCCAAGACCCCTGAATCCATGCCGCCCGGTGGTGTCTCGCGCCCGATCCGGGCTGCGGGGCGGTTGTTGGGAATGCGGGTCACTACCGCGCCGTGGCCGGCTGGGGTGTCCGGCGACGGTTGCGGCCAGTGGGGCGGGGTTTGCCGCCCCTGGATGCGCCCTGCTCGGGGGTCGTGGCGGCGAGGGGATGGACGGCGCGAGTGCGGGCCGGGCGGGCATTGCCCTGGCGCCGGCGGTCACCGGCCGGGCCGGTGGACCTGGATGCTCCGCCGGGGGCGGCGGGGTTGCGGGACGGGCGCGGGTTGGAGGGCGGGGCGGGGCGGCAGAGGCGGTGGTCGGACTCGATGCGGATGTCGGTGCGGATCAGCCGCTGGATGGCACGCAGCCACGGCACCTCTTCACCGTCGCAGAAACTCAGCGCTGCGCCCTGGGCGCCGGCCCGCGCCGTGCGGCCGATGCGGTGGACGTAGCTTTCCGGCTCGTGGCTCAGGTCGTAGTTGAACACGTGCGTGACCCCGTCGATGTCCAGGCCGCGCGAGGCCACATCCGTGGCCACCAGCACACCCACGCGGCCATCGCGGAACCGTTGCAGCGACTTCTGCCGCGCGCTCTGGCTCTTGTCGCCGTGGATGGCATCGGCGGTGATGCCGTCGCGACGCAGCAGCCGCACCACCCGGTCAGCGCCGCGGCGGGTGCGGGTGAAGACCAGGGCGCGGCCGATGGGCAATGTATCGAGCAGGTCGGCCAGCAGGGCCGGCTTGTCGGCCCGGTCGACGAAGTAGACGCTCTGGTCGATCCCCTCGGCGGTTGTGCGCTGCGGGGCCACGTGTACGGTCGCCGGGTCGGTCATCAGCGAATCGGCCAGGCGGCGGATCGTCGGCGGCATGGTGGCCGAGAAAAGCAGCGTCTGCTCGCGGCTGTGAAGCATCGCGCAGATGCGGCGGATGTCGGGGATGAAGCCCATGTCCAGCATCCGGTCGGCCTCATCCAGCACCAGCGTCTGCACGCCGCCGAGGTCGCAGTGGCCCTGCTCGATCAGGTCGAGCAGGCGGCCGGGCGTGGCGATGAGCGCATCCACACCCCGGCGCAGCGCCCGCACCTGCGGGTGCTGGCTGACCCCGCCGTAAACCGCGGCGTGTCGCAGCGGCAGGTGTCGGCCGTAGACATCGAAGCTCTCGGCGATCTGCACGGCCAGTTCGCGTGTGGGGCAGAGCACCAGGCAACGGGGTGAAGCGCTGCCCTTGCGACCGCGGTCCTGCCGGGCCTGGGAAAGCCGGTGCAGCACGGGCAGGGCGAACGCGGCGGTCTTGCCCGTACCCGTCTGGGCACAGCCCAGCACATCGCGGCCGGTCAGGGCCGGGGCGATGGCCTGGGTCTGGATGGGTGTGGCCTGGGTGTAACCGGCATCGCGCACGGCGCGCAGGATGGGCTCGGCAAGTGACATATCGACAAACTGCATGAATTTTCCTTCAAGCGGGATTCAAGACCGGTACGGCTGTGGCAACAACCACAGAACCACCGTCCGGATCGTGCAACTGAACGTGGCGCGATCCGTCATGGCTCCCGGGAGGAAGGGGAAAGGCAGCGGACCGAGGCAGGCAGTTGGAGGGCAAAGTATAGCGGTAAATCGGCGAAAGTCCAGCCGGTGGGTGAATCTTCTGGGTGGGCCCGGTGGCGCGCGGCGTCGGGTCAATCCCGCGAGTCGGGGTTGAACCACTGTTCCCACGTGGGCGCCAGGTAGCCGGGGACGCCCTGGAGCTCGATGTCCGCGGCGATGCGCATCTGGCGGGGGCGGTCCGGGTCATCGGAGATCAGGCGGGTGGCGCTGCCGACCTCCGTGCGGAGAAACCAGATGTGGCCGTCGAGCCCTTCGGGCACGTCGACCCATGCCTGCCGAGGCGCTCCGCCGCGGGTGTGCAGCAGTTCGACCATGCGGTCGGGCGCGTGGACTTCGGTCACCAGGGCGTGATCGGGGTCGGCCACCTCCGCTGCGACCTTGAACCGTTCGGTGCCCCTGGGCACCTTGAAGTACCAGTGCCGGGCGATGCCGATGTCGAACTGGAATCGCGCACCGCCGGAGTCGGTTGGCTGGCCGGCGATGACGACCGGCGTCGCCGGTTCGTGCCAGAAATACCAGGCCGGCGCATCGACCTCGATGCGGTAGATGCCCTTGCCCGAAGCGGGGATGGCCAGCTCGACGTTGCGGCCGCTGGCGTAGCTGCCGCGGGCATCGGCGATGGGCTGGTCCGACCCGCCGGGCGCGTAGGCACGCAGCACGGCCGTCAGCGGCCTCTCATCGGGCACGAGGTAGGTTGACACCCCGACGTCGATCGCCCGGCCCTCGGGGTTGAGCAGGTGCAGTGTGGCCCGGCCGCGGAAGCCGTTGTAGCCCTCATCGCCGAGAAACGGGGCGGGCGCCCAGGGGTAGTAATTCGTTCCGCGGCGGGTGGCGATGCGGACTTGCGATTCATCGTAGACCAGCCGCGGCGGAGCCTTGCCCGATTCGGGGTTGAACCACTGCTCGGGCGTGGGCGCGAAGTAGGGGGGCACACCGTCAAGCATGATCTGAAGGTCGGAGAAGTTGTGCGAATCGCCGCCGGTGGTCCAGATCGACCAGAACCGGCCCGTGGTGCCCGGGTCGGTCTCGATGCGCTCGGTGATCGGCTTGGGAATCCGCACGCGGCGCCCATCGACGCCCCGCGGCCGACCGCCGAAGAACGCCGTCACGCGCTGGCCACGCGGGTTCATCACGAAGAAGCCGTAGTTCTCGCGGTGCGACTGGCGGCGCAGGACCGTGTGGCGGACCTCGAAGGTCTCGGTGCCCTCGGGCACGTAGAACCACCACCGCCGCGGCGCCATTGCGTGCAGGATGAAGGTGTCCAGCTCGCCGTCGGCCATCTCCCAGTCACCGGCGTAAACGACGGTCTGTGGCAGCGTGGTCTGGATCCAGGTCAGGCCGTAACCGGCGCGCTGAAAGTCGATGCGATAGACGCCGCCTTCGCCCGAGGGCACCCGCAGCGTCTCACGCGGCCGATCACCGGGCAGATCGCCTTCAGCCACCACCTCGCCGTCGGGACAGCGCACCTCGAGCCGGTAGGTGCCGCGGGCGAGGCCGGGCATGGTCCACATCATGCGATGGTAGGTGACCTCGAAGGCGCGGCCATCGGGGTTGTTGGCGTACACCGTGGGTGCGGAATAGAGGAAGTGGCCGTGGTCACCGATGGCCGATGAACCCGCAAGGGCGGGCAGCGGCAGCAGTGCGCAGGCGGCAAGCGTCGACACGAGCAGCGCGGTACGGGCGAGCCATCCCGACCGTCGATGGTGTTGCGATCCTGCCATCTCTTCATGCTCCTTTGCCGGGTGTGCCCCACGCATCCGGCCACGGCCGGGGCGGCATGGTGGCCATTCCCTCGCCCTCACGGCCCGTAGGGCACCGTGCCGTGCTCATTCACGGGGTGGCCCCATTGCTCGATGCAGGCCTCGCCCGGCAGGAACGCATCGCCCACGCGCTCGAGCAGGGCGCCCAGCCGGCCATCGAGCTCATCGCGCAGGGCGGGCTGCTCATCGACGAGGTTGCGGAGCTGATACGGGTCATCGGCGTTGTCATGGAGCAGCCAGGGGCCGTCGAGCGTGCGGGCATAGGTGTATTGCATCGTGCGGATGCCGCGGTACTCGCGGCCGCCGCGGCGGCGCTCCCAGTCGGCAAAGGGGGTGTAGCAGGCGATGAGTTGTCCTTCATCGCCCAGCGCTGCGCCGCTGCGCAGCAGGGGGGCCAGGTCGCGGCCGGGCAGGTCCTTGGGAACCTCCATACCGCACAGGCCGCAGAAGGTCGGCAGGTAGTCCACCAGCCCCACCGGCTCGGCGATCGGGCGCACCGGCTGGTCCCAGGCCCGCGGCGGGCGGATCAGCAGCGGCACGAGGATGCTCTCATCCCACGGCCGCTGCTTCCATATCTGGCCCTGGCTGCCCAGCATGTCGCCATGATCGGAGGTGAACACCACCATCGTGTCTTCTGCACGTGCGCTGCGCTCGAGATACTCCAGCAGCCGGCCCATGGCATCGTCCAGGGCGGTGCAGTGGGCGTAGTAGCCGGCCAGGTCCTTGCGTGCTTCGGCTTCGCTTTCGGGCGGGACGTTGGGGCGGAGCGTCAGCCCCGCCGGGTCGTACATGCGGCGGTAGGACTCGGGCGCGGTCTGGTAGGGAAAGTGCGGCGGGCCCCAGGACAGCACCAGGGCGAACGGCTGCCCGCCGCACTCTTCCATGAAGCGGATGGCGGCCTCGGTCTGGGCGAAGGCATCGTAGCCTTCCCACCTGCGGGGCGTGGGGTCATCGTTGTCGAAGTAGACCGAATCGTTGTAGTCGTGACAGCACTCGCAGGCCTGGAAGAATGAAAAGCCCTGCCGGCGCTGCGGCGGGATGTAGGACTTTCGCCCACGGCCATCCACGTGCCACTTGCCGATCCAGCCCGTGCGGTAGCCGGCGGCGTTGAAGCAGTCGGCCAGCGAGGTAAAACGTTGATCCAGGTGCACATCGTTGAGCACCACGCCGTGGCGGTCGGGCAGCAGGCCCGTCAGCAGCGTCGCCCTTGCCGGGCAGCACACGGGGCAGTTGGCCACCGCCGTTGCGAAGTTCCACGACTTGGCGGCCAGCGCATCGAGGTGCGGCGTGCGTACGTTCGGATCGCCGGCGTAACCGGTGGCCTGGGCGCGCCACTGGTCGGTCAGCACGTAGAGCAGGTTGGGATGGTCGGTCATGCTCGAGCTCGGGCCGTGGCCGCGCGATGGCGGTGGTCAACCCCCGCCGTGGACCCGGTCGTAGGTCAGCACACCGTCCTCGATCGTGGCCGGGCTGAGCCGGCCGTTGTGGTAATAGCGCACATCCTCCTGCTCGAGCTCGATGCGGATCGAGCGCACGTCACCGAAGACCTCGACCTTGCCCTCGCTGATGCGGACCAGGGCGTGGTCGGTGAAGGTGACGGTGGCGCGGTCATCCTCGACCGTCACCGTGGTGCGGTCGTGGTCGAAGCGCAGGTAGGCCCGGTCGTTGACCGGCTCGCCGGCACCACCGATGCGCCACGCCCCCCACTCATCGCCGCGGGCGATCTCGGTGAAGGTGGCGATGTCCCCGGCGCCATCCTCGAACGGCTCGTGCAGGGCGGCGAAGATGGCCCGCGGCGCGGTGCGCTGCACGATGATGCTGGCGCCGCCGACCTCATAGACCTCGGGCGAATCGGCCGGATCGGGCCGCTGCTGGGGGTCGAAGTGAGCCACGGGCGTGTCAGCCACGGCGATGGCGGTGTCGGCCTCGGCGGCCATCCGCAGGTCCACACCGATGCGGCGGGCGAACCAGGCCGGGTCCATCGCGCGGTCGGCCTCGGGGATGGGCGAGTCCTGCACCACGCGAAGGTGCCAGTCCTCATCGGTCCAGCGCACGCGGGCCTCGCCGAAGCTGTCCAGCAGCTCCTGCGGATCCTCGGGCAGCAGCCGGTGGGTGGTCACGTGCGGGTGGCGGTCGGCCTCGTGGCCGAGTTCGCCGGTCAGCGGCTGCGGCTCGGACCAGCGGTCATCGAGCTCGGCGATGCCCAGCGGATGCACCACCCAGCGGAAGGTGCGCTCCTTGTCCTCTTCATCCACCAGCGAGAAGACATCGAGCAGGTAGTGGTCGGTGAGGAACAGGCCGCGGGTGGCATCGATGTCGGGGTAGACCTCGCGCGAGCGCACGGCGGTGAACTTGAGCGCATCCTGGAAGTTGAAGCGGGCGGTGGCGCCCTCGGTGAAGGCCGGCTCGGCCGCATCCACCTTTACCCCCGCGTGCGAGAGGATGCTGCGGGTCCAGTGACGGGCATAGCCGCCGATCTGGCGGTTGATGTAGATCTGGCGGTTGAAGGCGTAGAAGCCGGTCAGGGCGAAGTTGTCGTAGACGTCGTGGGCGTAGGGCGTGGCCAGGCGAAGGCCCACCGCCGGTGCCGGCGACTCCCAGTAGTCGGGCGACTCCTCGGCCCGCAGCATCGCCAGGCCGCGGCGCTCGGCCACCCACGAGGGCGCCCGCGGCGGGCGCACCTGGTCGGGGTGGATCGGCTCGAGGCCGAAGTAGATCGTCGGCTGGTAGGCCTCATCGTCCGGCCCGCGCATCTGTGCCAGGAAGTAGTCGAAGCCGGCGTTGGGCCACTTGCGATGCGAAATCTCGAACCAGAGCGGGATCTGCATCTTGGGCGTGAAGCCGGTGTAGCCGTCCCACTGCGGGTGGTTGCCGCGAATCTCGCCACCCCATGCGCCCGGTGACGCCCATCGGCGGGTGCCGCCCCGGCCGTCGGGGAAGTAGCCGCCGACCAGGGCATCCTGGAAGACGGTGAACCGCCCGCCGCGCAGGTCGCCGATGATCATCCGTGGAAAGTGCGGCCGGCCGGTGTGCAGCTCGACGGCAGGAAAGCCCAGCCAGAAGTTGGTCTCGATGTGGCCGCGCATGGTCGAGCCGTGCCGGCCGCGGTAGTCGAAGCCCAACTCGCCCAGGCCCAGGTTGTCCAGCGCGATGCAGTAGAGCAGCTTCTCGCCCGGCAGGGCATGGTGCTTGCCGAACTCCTCGCCGTAGAAGCCGCCATCGGTCAGG
>PUMS01000281.1 GCA_003551485.1 Phycisphaeraceae bacterium
CTCCCCTCACCCCAGCCCTCTCCCGGAGGGAGAGGGAGCCGCATTTCCAGAGCAGAACGGCCGGGCCCGCCCCGAGAAGTCCCCAAAGCCGGGGAGGCGGCCCGATGCGGCGGGGCTCAGGTGGGCTCGAGCGTCACCGACCGGGGCACGTACATCTTGCGGCGGGGGCAAAGCAGTTCGATGCGGTGGATGATCGTCTCGATCGTGACGTATTCGGCCTCCTCATTCTCGCTCAACGCGCCCATGACGTAGCGGTGGGCGTGCTCGAGCAGCCGGTCCCAGACGGCTTGGGCCACCGAGGGCGAGGTCATGATCCGCGCCCGGCCGTAAAGGGTGACCACGTCGCCGTGGCCCTCGCTGGTGAAGACCCAGCAGACCTCGGGGTTGTCCCGTATCTGCTCGACCTTGCGCGTTCGCTTGCCGCTGAGGGTGTAGAGCCGGTGCAGACCCTCGGCGGCGGTGGAAGAGCCCATCCACCGCGCGTGCGGAATGCCCTCACGGTCCACCGTGCTCAACAGGGCCATGAAGTTGTTGTTGACCACATCGAGGGCCTGATTGAGCACCTGACGATCACTGAGCATGCCGAACCTCCCGCGCCGCTGTGCCAGCCGGCGCCTTGCGGATCACTGTGCAAAAAAGATAACCGATTCGCCTTGCCCTGACGAACCACCGGGGCGGGCTCGGCCGAACCGGGGGAGGGAGCAGGGGCTGGTGAGTCCGGTGGGGGTTGGCGTTATCAGTGGCCGGCAGCGGATGCCGGGCCGAGCGTGTCCGACGGCTGGGGTGGGCGCTGCCACCGCGAGGGCGTTGGGATGTGCATGGAGGGGTAGAACTGTAGAATCTGCAACTCAGTTTCCCCCCCGAGTCATGTTGGCGGGAATACCCCCCCTGGCGATCCGGCCGCGTGGTCCTCATCACCGCTGACAAGGTCGCTTTCGTGGTGCCAGCGAATCAGCTTCATGCCGTCGGTTGTCTTGAGCAGGTGGTCAAGGGCCATGCAGATGCGTGCAAGGTCTTCGGTGTCGTCGCGCCCAAGAAGTCGCCAGAGGACAAACAGGCGGGAGGTGACGAAGACAAGCCAGTTCGACCGCTCGGACGGGTAGGCGCCGACGTGGACCCAGAATCGCCGCCGCTCCGAGCTGACCCCGATGACATGCCCGTAATCCTCTTCGATCGGATCAGGAGGCTTGACCCCAATCCCCCTCCCCGCAAGGCTGCTGGCGATGAACCGTGCAAGCTCTCCACCTGCGGGCGATGGGCCGTCCTGCAGGGCCGACTCGTCATTGTTCGGCTGAAAGGCTTCGGCCACGAACGTGACGTGCGTACGGATCATTCGTCTGCCTTCCACTTGCTGACCGCGGTCGGGCCATACACCTGCCGTTTGCCCGCATCAGGCGGGGGGTCGGCCCGCTCGTCCCACGATCTGGCTCATCGGCTCGGGGGAACAGATCATCCATCGACGGCATCCGGTTCCCGCAGGTCCGCCTCAGCTTCGCCGTCGTTCCCCGCCCCTACGCGACCGGGAGGCGGATAGGCCGGCCGGGTGGCCAGCAGGGCGGCCAGCGCGACCGGCAGGGGGATGAGGAAGAACAGCATCAGCATCAGGTCGTAGCCGCCCAGCAGATCGAAGCCGGCCCCCAGGAGGAACGGGCCGACGCTGGAAGCCGCCACCAGCACCGTCGCCGTCGAGCCCTGGATCCTGCCGATGTGCGCCCTCCCGAAGTAGCGCACCAGCAGCGGCGGGCCCACGGCGATCATCACCCCCTGCGCCACGCCCAGCAGGATGCCGAACAGGTACACCCCCCACGGGGTGGCCGCCTGCCACATCACGCCCATCGCCAGTGACAGCATCAGCACCGCCAGCGACAGAAGCACGTTCAGCGGCATCCGGTCGGCCAGGAGGCCCGCGATGATGTGCATCACCGCCAGGGTGAGCGCGAAGGTGGTGTACATCGTCGCGGCGTGGACCCGCTCCAGCCCCAGGCTCTGCACGATGGGCACGATGTTGAAGAGCACCGCCGTGCCGAACATCGACCACAGCGACATCGACACGATCAGCAGCCAGTAGGCCCGGCATCGCATCGCCTCGCGCAGGGTGAAGTCGCGCTCGGCAGGGGCCTGGCGCGGCCGAAGTGCCGCCTCGCGGTGGTTCCAGGCCAGACCGTCGGGCACCTGCCCCACTTCCTCGGGCCGGTTGCGGAACACCAGCAGCATCAGCGGCAGCAAAAGCACCCACACACCGATGCCCAGGATCATGTACGCGCTGCGCCAGCCGAAGCTCTCGATCAGCCACAGGTTCAGCGCCGGGATGGTCGCGATCGCCAGGGCCATGCCCACGTGGCGGATGCCGTTGACAAAGCCCAGACGCCGATTGAACCACAGCGAGATGGTGCTGCCGCTGAGCATGCCCATTGCCCCCTGGCCGAACATGCGAAGCGTCAGAAAGCCCAGAAACAGCATCACCAGGCCGCCCGCGGAGGCGGTCAGCATGCACGCGCCGCCGAAGAGGATGATCACCCCGGTGAGCACCCGCCGCGGGCCCAGCCGGTCCATCAGCGCCCCGATGTAGGTCAGCGGCAGCGCCGCCAGCAGCGTCCCGAGCATGTAGGCGCCGGTGAGTTGGCTGTGGCTGAGCCCCAGCGAGGTACGGAACTCATCGTTGAACACCGAGATGCCGAACGTCTGACCCGGCGCGGTGGCCATCAGCACCAGCGTGCATGCCCCCAGCATCGCCCAGCCGCGGACAAACGGCGCTGCGGGCGGGGTATCGGCATCACCCGGCGCTGCAGCCGGCCGCGCATCGGACGCGGGCGGCCCCAGCCTCGTATCCCGCCGCTCCCACCTCGGGTGGCCCCGCCCATGCGCCTGGCCCTGCCGGGTGTGGGTGGGGGTGGCTGTGGCACAGGCGGGTTCTCGGTCGGTGGCGGTCATCGTGGACTGCTTCGGGGTTTGCGGGGCAGGCGGCCCCGGGGACATGAAACCGGCGGCCTTCATCGTACCAGAAAGGCCGCGGGGGCTGCGGACGGGGCCCTGGCCCCCGCACCTGCGCGGCAGCCGGGGCTTCACTGCCCCCTGCTCTGCCGGGGGCGGGAGCGGGAGAGGGCGCAAGAGTGCCCCGCGATGCGTGTCATGCCCCCGGTGTGGCAGCCGACGAGCTTGGGCCACCAGCTTGTGCGGTGTTGCCAGAGGGCGGGGGACGCTGTAGACTTCTGGAGCGAGTGGGGCCGTAGCTCAATTGGGAGAGCGCAGCGTTCGCAATGCTGAGGTTGTGGGTTCGATCCCCATCGGCTCCATTGGACGGGTGCTTTGCGGCCCCCGTCTGGCACCTGAACAAGGCCCGCTGCCCACCGGCAGCGGGCCTTGTTCATATCCCCCCTGTGTCAAAGACTCTTGCCCCCCGGCCCCCCGCCCGGGTGCATGACTGAAGTGCTCCCCATGCACTGGGCGCGCATCGGGGGGAGTTAAGGTGGACCCT
The DNA here is from genome assembly GCA_003551485.1 of Phycisphaeraceae bacterium. Classification (GTDB taxonomy): domain Bacteria; phylum Planctomycetota; class Phycisphaerae; order Phycisphaerales; family Phycisphaeraceae; genus B1Sed10-187. The sequence goes on from PUMS01000281.1 coordinate 3,476, forward strand.
ACCTGGGGGGCTGCGGGCCGTGGGTACCCAAGGCTCAGGGGGGGCTCAGAAGGGGGCAAGCACGGGTTACGGGGTGTTGAGGGCAGCGAGCGCTTCGGGGCTCAGAAGCGGACGGTCAGGCCGCCGCTGAGGGTGTGGCTGTCGTGGCGCTCGCCGATCTCGCCATCGTAGCGGAAGAAGGCCGAGATGTTGTGGTCGAGCAGGGCCGAGACGCCGGCGCCGAGGATGAGCGCGTTTCGGCTGGGCCCCCCGCCGCGCACGGTGAAGGGGTCGCCGGCATCGAGGAAGCGCCCGGTGATGCTCTGGGCATCGTTGAGAAACTCGTGCGACCAGCCGAGCATCGCCTCGGGCACGAACTGGAACTGGCCGAACCGGAGGCGGTGGGTGACCCGGCCGCCAAGGATCAGGCGCAGCGAGTCGGTGTCGAGGCCGCTGACGGCGAGATTGGCCGGCGCTGCGCCGCGCTCGTTGAAGCCGTCCTGGTCGTAGTAGGTGTACTGGAGGCTGACCAGGGGCGTGAGCGTGGTGGCATCGAAGGTGAAGTCGTAGCCGGCGCCGATGTACCAGGAGAGGTCAAAGCTGTTGAAGCTGGACCGGGCGGTGGCGAAATCGCCCGGTCCCGGCAGGAACACCGTGCGTCGAAGCTCGTTGTCATGGAAGCCGAAGGTCAGCGAGCTGTCCACGAAAAGGTGGCCCTGGGTGTAGCTGACGTAGGGGCCGAAGCGGAAGGTGTCGATCTCACCCTCGCTGCCGAAGTCGCGGTAGCGAAGGTCGGTGTTCGTGTAGCCCAGGCTCATGCCCACCAGGAAGCGTTCGTCGATGCGGTAGTCGGCGCCGACCACGGCGCCGGCGCCCTCGGCGACGAAGCCGGTGCGGTCGCCGGTCGAAAGCTGGTTGTTGAAAGCGCCCACGCCGCGGGCGAAGACGCTCCAGGTGTGCGGGTCGCGGCGGTGCTCGAGCGGCGGCTGTGCATCGGTCCTGCCGCCGTGGCGGGCGCCATCGGCGGCCAGCACGTATTGCAGCATCTGCGGGTCGCGTGCAGCGCCGGCGAAGCGCAGGTCCATCGCCTCGCTGCCGTCGGCCAGCACCGGCGTGCCGGCGCGCAACTGGTTGAGGTAGCCGCCGAGGCTGGACTGGAAGGCCTGTGCGTTTCGGAAGGCGGAGATGGCCATCGCATCGACCGGCTCGGGGCTGAGGGTGTTGACGATCTGGTTGAAAGCGGCCTCGTCCGGGGTGAAATCGATCAGCGGCTCGGCGATCTGCTGGGCCAGGGCGCTTTCGGGGTCGTCGTTGAGCACGTCCTGGAGCACCGTGGCGATCGCCCGGTTGCTGCGGCCCACGGCGGCATCGACCAGTCTGGTGTCGGGAATCTCGCTGGCGGTCATCACGAGGCTGTTTGCCTCGATGCGCGGGGTCCACAGGTACAGCGGTGGGTCGCTCTGGATGACGATGTCATCGACAACGGTGTTGCCGAAGCCGCCGTCCGCGGTGACGATGGTGACCTCGGTGCCGTCGACCAGCGACTCCTCGCCGACCACGATCATCTCGATGATGCTGCCGGGCTGGAAGGTGGCGATGCCCGTCAGGTCCACCGCATCGTGGACGGAGGGATCGGCGCTGTCGATGCGGATGCCCAGCACCGAGCCGGCGTCGTAGGTCACATCACCGTCGATCTGGATCGTGCCGAAGGATTCACCGGGCAGCATGATGCTCCCCTCTGCCATTCGCACGTTGCCGATGATGCTGCCCATGCCCCGCAGCCACGAGCCCTCGCCCATCACCAGGGTGCTGTCGATGAGGTTGGTGACATCCAGTTCGGCCCCGCCGCGGACGGTGAGCGTGTCGGCGATCGAGAGCGTGCTGCCGGGCTGGTCGAATACGACCAGGCCCTCGTCGATGGTGAAGTTGTCGAGGCTCAGCGGGTCGACGACGACGTTCATCGTCCCGGTGCCGCCCTTGGTGATGCTGTCGGCGCCGGGAAAGGAATCCAGCAAGGCCTGATCGAGGTCGAAGTCCTCATCGCTGTCCAGGCCGAGGGTGTCATCCTCGCCCAGGAAGTTGATCGTCGCCCCGGTCAGGTCCGACCTGCCCGGCGTGAAGGCGAACGTGCCGCCATCGACGTTGACGATGGCCTCGAGCACGCCGCCGGCGCCCACCCGCAGGGTCTGGCCGGACCCCAGCGCGATCGCCTCGGCGGCGGTGAAGCGGCCGCTGTCGTCATCGCCCACCGCCAGGACGGCCCCGGAGTCGATGTCGGTTTCATCGGTCTGCAGCCAGCCGGTAATGGCAAGCTCGCCGGCGAGAACCTCGACAGTAACGAAGGAAGACTCGCCCCCAAGCGTCCATTGGCCGTCGATGCTGCGCAGGGTGGCGAAGCCGGTGATGTCGCCGTCGTAGCTGCCGGGTACCGGCTCGAGTGCTTCGAAGAGGTTGACCGCACCGGCGGGTTCGGCCGCGGTGCGGATGATGTCGCCGGCGGTGCTCGAGTCAGTGACGAGGTTGACCTCGGCCACCTCGCCCTCACCCATCGCGATGGAAATCCCATCGGTCTCGCCCAGCGTCCCGAGGTTGCTGACGGTGCCGGCGCTGCTGAAGCGGACGCCCCCGGTGATCTCGCCCTCGTTGAATACAAGCGACTCATCCGGCATGGTCAGCACGCCGTCGACCAGATTGCCCACCTCCAGCGTGGCCTGCTGGCCGACGGTGAGGAACTCGCTGACGGTCAGCACGTTGTCCGGGCCGGCGAAGTCGACGGTGCCTTCCTGGATGAAAAACCGGTCCATCTCCAGCGGCGTGAGCACCACGGTCATGGTCCCCTCGCCGACCTTTTCGATGCCCACCTGCCCGGTGAAGTTATCCAGCAGGGCCTCGGTCAGATCGAAATCGTCATCGCTCTCCAGACCCAGCAGGTCATCTTCGCCAAAGAAAGTGACCTGACCGACGATCTCACCGAAGGGGTTGAAGCGGAAGAAGCCGCCGTCGACCTCGACGTCGCCCACCAGGCGTCCGCCGGCGCCGATGCGCAGCGTCTGAAACGCCCCGAGTGTGATCGGCGGCTCGGTCACCGTCAACTCACCGGAGACGGCATCGCCGATCTGGAGTATGGCATCGGCGGCGATGGAAACGGTTTGCGCGCTGCTCTGGCCGGTGAGGGTCAATTCGCCGGCATCGACGTTCAGTGCTTGGAACGTCCCATCGCCGCCGTAGGTCCAGTCGCCGCCGTCCACCTTCTGCAACTCGGCAAAGCCCACGATGTTGCCCTCGTAGAGGCCGCCATCTTCATCGATGCCGGTCCCGCTGAGGGTCACGGTCTGGCCGGTGCCGCCGGTGTGAACGATGTTGCCGATGGTGCTCGAACCGGTGAGAAGTTCGACGCTGCCCTCGCCCTCGGCCATCTGGATGGCCGTGCCGCCGGTGCCGGTGATCGTGCCGCTCTGGGTCACAGTGCCGCCATCGCCCTGGAAGTCGATGCCGATGAGGCCCTGGATCGTGCCGGTGGGATCGTTGGTGACGGTGCCGGTGGCATCGGGGGCGAAGACGATGCCGCCCTCGTCGATGCCGGCGATGGTGCCGGCGTTTTCGATGGTGGCGGCGCCGGCCTCGACCAGCACGCCGATGTCCGTGCCGGAGATGATGGCGCCCTGCTCATTGTCCACGGTGCCCCCGGCCTCGAGCAGCACACCCACGGACTGCTCGCCGCTGGCGTCGATCAGCCCGCCGCCGCGGTTGGTCACACTGCCACCGGCGAGCAGGGCCACGGCGGCGGCATCCTCACCCGTGGCGGTGATGGTGCCTTCGTTGTCGACCGTCACCGAGCTCAAGGCGCCGATGCCGGCCACAGCGCCGGTGATCTGGGCGCCTTCATCGAGGCTGACGGTGCCATCGCCGGCGTCGCCGGTGAACAGCACGGCCACGCCATCCTCATTCTCGATGAACGTGTCGGCGGCCAGCTCGACGCCGTAGCCGGGGGTGGTCAGCGTCAGGGCGCCTTCGGGATCCTGCTCATCGAAGGGGAGGTTGAAGCTGAGGCTGCCATCATCCTCGAAGCGGATCAGGGTGCCACCGACGCCGGTCACCTGCACGACGACCGGCTCGGTGAAGGTCGCATCATCGACCTCCATCTGGCCCGATGCGGGCGTCACCGGGGCCTGAAACAGCACAACGGCCGAGAGCGTGGCGGCGCATCCTCTGGTCCAACGCATGGTGTCGGTCTCCTTGATCCGTATTCGAAGGGGGCACGTGCCGCCGGGGGCGGCGCCGAGTGCCGGGCGGTGCGGGCCGGTGAAGCGGTCCGAGCCGCAACGGCGAAACGTCCTTGATCTCCTGCCCGAAGGCCCGATGGCCAGAGAATCCACCGGACAGAAGCATCTGTCAAGTGAAGGGCCACCCGCCGCGGGGTGAGCCGTGCCGCGGGTGCAGCGCTGTTTGGTCCCGGGCATGAGGCACACCCGTTAGCATGGGGCGGTGACGATGCAGGTTGGACAAGCCCGTTCCATGCCCAAACGCGGTCCGGCATCGTGGCGCCGCAACCCGCGGCGGCGGCTGGAGGTGTCGGTGGTGTCGCTGGCGGGAATCGTCGCTTCGCGGTTGCTGGGGGCCACGCTGCGGGTCGAGGCGCCCTGGTTCGGCAACTTCGATGTGCTCCGATGCGACGGCCGCGGCGTGCTCTTCGCCATGTGGCACGGGCCGCACTTTCCGGTGCTGTGGGCCTATCGCGGCCACGGCATTCACGTCATGACCAGCCCGAGTGCCGATGGGGAGATGCTCACCCGCGTGCTGGGCAGCCTCGGCTACCGCTGCTTCCGCGGCTCCAGCGGCCGGGGTGGGCAGCGGGCGATGATCGCCATGGCCCGTGCGGTGCGCGGCGGGTCGGATGTGGCAGTGGCGGTCGATGGCCCGCGTGGGCCGCGGTACGAGGCCAAGGCCGGCATCCTGCTGCTGGCGAAGCTGACCGGGGCGTGGATCGTGCCGGTGGCAGGAGGGCTGAGGCGGTTTATGCAGTTCAACTCCTGGGACCACTACCGCCTGCCCATGCCCCTGACGCGGGCCGTGGTGCTCATCGGCGAGCCCCTGGCGGTGGCCCGGGACGCCTGTGATCAGCAGTTGGAACGGCACCGCCAGTGGCTTGGGCGCCACCTCTGGGACTTGCAGACCGAGGCCGACCGCCGCGCCGGCTGCGACCGCCCGATCGAAAAAGAAATTGTCGAACACCGGCAATAGGCGCGGAGGCGCCCGCGTTCTGAGCGGGAGCCGGTCTCTTGACCGGTCGGCGCGTGGCCGATAGCGTCTGCAATGGACCCGCCCCGGTTTGACTGTGGCCGGCCCATATCGGAGGGCATCTATGAACCGAACCGCGACCAGCGGCGTCGAGACGGCCGGGTCCATGGACCCGCGGGATGTGCTTGAGACGGCGGAGATGGTCAAGCACGCCCACGGCCGGCTTCGCCAGCAGATGGGCCAGGTCATTGTCGGCCAGGAGGAGGTGGTCGACCTGATGCTGTTGGCGCTGTTCTGCCAGGGCCACTGCATCCTTGAGGGGGTGCCGGGTCTGGCCAAGACGCTGATGATCTCAAGTCTTTCGCGTCTTTTGTCCCTCAAGTTCGGCCGCATCCAGTTCACGCCCGACCTGATGCCCAGCGACATCACCGGCACGGAGCTGCTCGAGGAGGAGGTCGCCACCGGTCGCCGCATCATGCGATTCGTGCCCGGCCCGGTGTTCGCCAACCTGGTGTTGGCCGATGAGATCAACCGCACCCCGCCCAAGACGCAGGCGGCGCTGCTTCAGGCCATGCAGGAATATCAGGTCACCGTCGCCGGCGAGCACTACCCGCTGGACAAGCCCTTCCTGGTGCTGGGCACACAGAACCCCATCGAGTCCGAAGGCACCTACCCGCTGCCCGAGGCCCAGCTCGACCGGTTCATGTTCAAGATTCACGTCGATTACCCCACGCTGGACCAGGAGATCGACATCGCCATGTCGACCACCACCACCCAGCGGGCCGAACTCGAGCCGGTGCTCGAGCAGGCCGACATCCTGCGGATGCAGCAGGTGGTTCGCGAGGTGCTGATCGGCCGCTCGGTGGCGGCCTACGCCGTTCGCCTGGTGCGCGCCACCCGACCGCGCGACCAGGCCAATCCCCAGTACGTTCGCCACTACCTGCTGTGGGGTGCCGGCCCGCGGGCCTGCCAGGCGCTGGTCCTGGGGGCCAAGGCCCTGGCCCTGCTCGATGGGCGAACCCACGCCTCGGTCCAGGACATTCAGGCGGTGGCCAAGCCGGTGCTGCGCCACCGGCTGGTGACCAACTTCAGCGCTGAGAGTGAGAACGTGCGCAGCGACGACGTGATCGAGCAGTTGATCAAGGACCTGCCCGAGGCCTTCTGATGGGCGCGGCGGGCACAGAGGCGAGGCCGGAGCATGGCCGAACAGCGGATTCTCGATGGGCGCGAGCTGAGCGAGATCGGCCGCATGGAGCTGCTGGCACGCCAGGCGGTCGAGGGCTTTGTCTCCGGCCTGCACAAGAGCCCCTTCCACGGCCACAGCGTCGAGTACGCCGACCACCGGCCCTACGTCATCGGCGATGAGTTGGCCAGCATCGACTGGCGGCTGTGGGCCAAGACCGACAAGTACTACGTCAAGCTCTTCGAGGACCAGACCAACCTGCGCGCCACCATCCTGCTCGATGCCTCGCGCTCGATGGCCTTCGGGTCCGAGGAGGCAGATGCCGGCCAGAGCAAGTTCGACTACGGCCGGCGCCTCGCCGCCATGCTCGGCTACCTGATGCTCAAGCAGAACGATGCGGTGGGCCTGGCCCTGTTCGACCGCGGCGTCCGGCGCTACATCCCCGCCCGCTCGACCGCCAGCCACTTCCGGGTGATGCTCGAAACCCTCCAGCAGGCCCGGCCCGACAGCCCCACGGGCATCGGCGCGGTGCTTCACGAATTGGCGGGGCGGCTGGCGCGGCGGGGGCTGGTGGTGCTGATCAGCGACCTGCTGGACGACCCGGCGCACATCGCCGACGGCCTGGCCCACTTCCGCTTCCGCCGTCACGATGTGATCGTCTTTCACCTGCTCGATCCGGCCGAGTTGAGCTTCCCCTACGAGCGGACCTCGCGCTTCCGCGACATGGAAGGGGGCGGCCAGCTCGTGGCCAGCCCGCGCACCGTGCGGGCGGCTTACCTTCAGCGGCTGGATGCCTTCCTCACCCTGTGCAAGCGCAACTGCCTCGAACGCGGCGTGAGCTACCAGTTTGTCCGCACCAGTGAACCGTGCCAGAAGATGCTGCGCGCCTACCTGGAGAAGCGCTCGCGCAGCCTCGCAGCGCGTGGATGAGAGCCTGGCTCAAGAGTTGGAGACCGTGACGCGGTGACGCTGAACCC
>PUMS01000019.1 GCA_003551485.1 Phycisphaeraceae bacterium
CCGATGCCGCGCGGCTGGCGAAGGCCCTCGAGCCCTACCGGCTGTTCTTCCTCGAAGATGTGGTGGCGCCGGAGGACCTGGACTGGCTCGAGCACATCCGCCGCGCTTCTGTCACCCCCATCGCCATGGGCGAGCTGTTCAACCGGATGCAGGAGATCACGCCGCTGCTGTCGCGGCGGCTGATCGACTTCATCCGCGTACACGTCTCGCAGCTCGGCGGCATCACGCCGGCGCTGAAGCTGGCACGGCTGTGCGAGGCTTTCGGCGTGCGAACCGCATGGCACGGTCCCGGCGACCTGACGCCCATCGGCATGGCGGCCAACCTGCACCTGGACCTGGCCTGCCCCAACTTCGGCATCCAGGAATGGACCTTCCCCAGCGAGGCCGAACTGGCCCTTTTCCCCGGCACACCCGAGGTCCGCGGCGGCTATGCCTACCCCAACCCATCGCCCGGCCTCGGCATGGATTTCGATGAAGCCCTGGCCACGCAGTACCCCTGCGATGAAGCCAACCCCACCTGGACCACCGCCCGCCTGCCCGATGGCACGCTGTGGACACCTTGATGCACCTGCGCGGCGTGGTGTGACAACGATCGGGGCAACACGGCAGCGGAGCGGGGCAGCAGGTATCCATAGAGTGTCCTGCATGGCGCGTGCGTGGGGATGCGGCCGTGCCATCTGATAGACTCCGACCCATCATGGCCGAAGAACCAGCCCCGCAACGCTACCGTATGACCGTGGCCTACGATGGCTCGGATTTTCACGGCTGGCAGAAGCAGACCGCACCCGGTGGCGAACTGCGCACGGTCTGCGGGGTGCTCGAGGCCACGCTCATCCGCGTGCTCAGGCAGCCCATCCGCCTGTGGGGGGCCAGCCGCACGGATGCGGGCGTGCATGCCCGCGGCCAGGTGGCGGCCTTCGATGCTTCGCCGCGTATCCCCATCGAGCGCATGGGACGGGCCATCAACAGCCGCCTGCCCGAGGATGTCGACGTGCTCGAGGTCGCCGAGGCTGAAGCGGATTTCGACCCGATCCAGCACGCGGTGTGCAAGCAGTACCGCTACCGCATCTTCAACACCGCGCGGCGGCCGCTGGAGTTGCGCCGCTGCGTGTGGCACTGCTGGGATGAACTGGATACCGGGGCGATGGCCGATGCCGCCTCACGGCTGACCGGCACGCACGACTTCGCCGGCTTCGCCCAGGCCCACCACGGCCGATCGAGCACGGTGCGCACCATCTTCGACTGCCACGTCGAGACCGCGCTGCCCGAGGTGCACATCGTGGTCGTGGGCGATGGGTTTCTCTATAACATGGTGCGGATCATCGCCGGCACACTGGCCGAGGTCGGCCGCGGCCGGCTCGGCCCCGAGGCCGTGGATGCGGCCCTGAGCAGCGGCAACCGCCGCCAGGCGGGCCCCACACTGCCACCGCAGGGCCTGTGGCTGGAGTGGATCCGCTATGACAGGAAGGTGACAGACTGATGCACCGCATCGCATCCCTGCGGCTGCACGAAGGGCAGGGCCGGTGAACGCCCGCCGATCGAATCCCCACACAAGCACCGATCCATGCGCATCGTTCACATCATCACCCGTCTGATCCTCGGTGGCGCCCAGCAGAACACCATCCTCACCGCCGCGCACCAGGTGCAGCGCGGCCACGAGGTGCACCTGGCCTACGGGCCGATCTACGGGCCGGAAGGCTCGCTTCTTGCCGATGCCCGGGCCAGTGGCGCCCATCTGCACGAGGTGGCCACCCTCCGCCGCGCGGTCCTGCCCCCGCACGACCTGCTCTGCTACATCGCTTTGCGCCGGCTCATCCGCCGGTTGCGGCCGGGGGTGGTGCATACCCATTCGAGCAAGGCCGGCATCCTCGGCCGCGCGGCGGCCTGGGCCGAGCGTGTGCCGGTGGTGGTCCACACCATTCACGGCCTGCCGTTCCACGATCAGCAGCCTCTGTGGCTCTACCGCGCCTACGTCCTGGCCGAGCGCTTGGCGGCCGCGCGGTGCCACGCCCTGGTCGGCATCACGCAGGCGATGGTCGATGCCTTCCACCGCGAGGGCATCGGGGCGGGACGGCCGTTCTCTGTCATCCCCAGCGGCGTCGATACGCGCCGGTTCACCGTCGCCGACAGCGACCGGGACCGCGCTGCGCTCCGGGCCGAGCTTGGCCTGGGCGATCATGCGGATGCCTTCATCATCGGCATCGTGGCCCGGCTGGACCGGCTCAAGGGCCAGCGTGACCTGCTCGAGGTCCTGCCCGAAATCCGCCGGCGTTCGCAGCGCAGCGTGCACCTGCTGCTGGTGGGCGATGGTTGGGACCGGCCCGCGATCGAGCGCCTCATCGCCCAGCGCGGCCTGGGCGATGCGGTCACGCTGACCGGGCTCGTGCCCCTCGATCGGGTGCCGCAATACCTGCGTGCGATGGACCTGATGGCCCTGCCCTCCTACCAGGAGGGCCAGGGCCGCACGCTGGTCGAGGCCATGCTCTGCGGCACGCCGGTGGTGGCCTACGCCGCCGGCGGCATCCCGCAGGTCTGCCAGGATGGGCTCACCGGCCGCCTCGTGCCCGTGGGCGACCGCGAAGGCCTGACCGAGGCCATCCTCGAGCTGCTGCATCATCCCGCCCTCGCCAGACAACTGGCCGATGCGGCCCGGGCCCATGCCCGCACCCATTTCAGCGCCGAGGCCATGACCGGCCGGCTCGAAGCCCTCTACACGCAGTTGGCGATGAGGGGGAAAAGACCACGGGCCTCCGTCAAGCGCGTGAGTAACACCCATCTCCGGTAGCGACTGCCTGTACGCAGCCCGATCTTTGTACACTTGGGGATGAACCATCGCCGAGGTTGTCAGCAGCGCTGGGCAACCCATGTGCGGTTGCTGGTTCAACACAGAGCAAGCAGAGGACCCACCATGCCCAACATCCTCATCGTCGGCCCCCATCCGGATGACCAGGAACTGGGAATGGGGGGCACGATCGCGCGGCTGGCGCGGCAGGGACATGATGTGCTGCTGCTGGACATGACCAACGGTGAGCCCACCCCCCACGGCTCGGTCCAGACCCGCCGCCAGGAGTGGACCGAGGCAGCGAGCATTCTCGGCGTCCGCCGCGAGTTGTTGGACCTGCCCAACCGGTGCGTCGAGCATTCGATCCAGGCCCGTCACGCGGTGGCCGCGGTCATCCGACGCCACCAGTCGCAGATCGTGTTCCTGCCCTATCCGGAAGATGCCCACCCCGACCACGTGGCCACCACGCGCATCGTCGAGGATGCCCGCTTCGATGCCAAGCTCACGAAGATCGACCTGCCCGGCGAGCCGATCTACCCCCGCTGGCTGATCTACTACTACTGCACCCACCTCCGCCACGTGGCCGACCCTTCGTTCTGCATCGACATCAGCGAGCAGATCGACCTCAAGGAGCAGGCGATCCTGGCCTACCGCTCGCAGTTCGTGGTGCCGCAGGGCAACCGCCGCGTGGTCGAGTGGCTGCGCGAGATGGCCGGCTACATGGGCAGCCGCATCGGCACCCGCTACGCCGAGCCATTCTACACCCGCGAGCCGATCGGCCTGATGAACCTCGATGCCCTGGTGATGTAGGGTGGGTAGAGCGAGGCTTTGCGAGCGAAACCCACCCATATGCCGTGGCGCGCGCGACAGGCAACGGAGCCTTCCACAGCGTCAGAATTGGGCGAGCAGAAATCGAGCCCTCCCCCTGCAATTGTGGCGGCTTTGCGGGGATTGGGGGGCAAACCGGGCTCCCAGAGGGGGTGGTGGGTTTAGCGCGGAGCGCTGTTGAGGCCGTCGCTCGGAAGACCTCGCTCTACCCACCCTACGCCGCGACGCTCGAGGTAATTCGGCACACCCCTCCGAGTCGTCCCTCACTCCCGGCTCTCCTCCCGGCGGCAGCCGGCACGGTGAGACCCGTTGCGGCTGTCGCGGGGTTATCATGGGGCCATGGAATCGCCTGAGATGCCTGCTGAGCGCCTGGCGCGGGTGCGACGGTATCGGGTCAAGCCGGAGCCGGACCTGAGCCTGGGCTTTCTGGCCGACCAGTTCAAGCGCGAGGTCGAGCGGCCGCATCGCCAGCTCGGCGATCTCGCCGAACTGTGGAACCGCCTGGTCCCCCCGCACCTGCTCGAGCACACGCGGCTGGAGAGTTTTTCACGCGCGGTGCTGCGGGTGACGGTCCGGTCCTCGGCCCACCTTTACGAACTCGACCGCCTGCTGCGCCAGGGGCTGCGCAAGCAGTTGATCGAGCAGCACCGCGGCCCGGCCCTGCGGCGGATCACCCTGCGCCCCGGCGACATGCCCTGAGCCGCACCCGGCACCCGGCACTGAACTGCCCCAAGCTTCCCCGCGCCCGAAAGTGGTGATCGCTCATGGCTCGCAGACCATCGACCGACCTGCAACTGCGCGCCCCCGACCCCCGGCGCGACCGCGAAGCGCTCTTCGACCTGATCGCACGCTGCTTTCCCATGCCCGACCACGCGGCCCGGCTTGCCCACCTGCGCGAGGGCTACATCGACCACAGCCACTACGACTGGGCCGCATCGCGCATCGGGCTGATCGGCGACCGCATCGTGACCCACTTCGGCGTGTGGGACTACGCCATGCGCATCGGCCGCGCCCAGGTGCGCACCGGTGGCATCGGCGTGGTGTGTACGGATGCCGACTACCGCGGCCGCAACCTGATGATGCAGACGGTCGAAGCAGCGCTCCAGGCGATGGTGGATGACGGCTACGACATGAGCGTGCTGTTCGGCATCCGAGATTTCTACCATCGCTTCGGCTACGTTGCGGCCTGGCCGGAGATGGTCTACACCGTTCGGCTCGAGGACCTGCCCGCGGCGAAAGCGCCGCATGGTCTCCGCCGCGGGCGCTACCAGCCCTCGCAGGAATTGGCCGAACTCTACAACCGCTACGCCGCGGGTCTGACCGGCACCGCCGTGCGGCCGACCTACCGCCGCCACAGCCCGCGCCGGCCGCGCCAACTGCACCGCTGGGGCACGGGCGATGCGCCCGAGGGATACGCGGTGATTGAGGACGGCGATGAGGCGCTGATCTGCCTCGATGCCGCCGGCGAGGCCGATGCCATCCTCGCCGCGCTGGCACGTGCAGCGCGGCGGAGCTGCCACCGCAGCATCCGCTTCCGTGGCCTGCACGAGCGCAGCGCCCTGGCCCGACGGCTCCACAGGCTGCCCGGCAGCGCCACGGTGTACTGGGCGCCCAGCGGCGGGGCGATGATCGCCGCGCTGAACCTGCGGGCCATCCTCGAGAAGATGCGGCCGGAGCTGGCGCGGCGGGTGAAGGGCTCGGCACTCGCCCGCTTCCAGGGCCGGCTGACGCTCCAGGGCGGCCACCAGCGCGCCACGGTGGCACTCGACGGCGGGCGCATCGCGGTGGCCGATGGGCCGGTGGTCAACAGCCGCCTGCGGTCGGCCTCCCACCTCGCCCAACTGCTCATCGGCAGCCGCGACGGCGATGAGATGCTCCGGCAGGGCGACCTCCAGGCCACCGGCGACGGCCGCATCCTCCTGCCGATCCTTTTCCCCGCCCAGCAGCCCCGCCTGGCACAGCCGGACCAGTTCTGAGCACCGCCGATCGTATCGGCGGGGAATCCCTACCGGGGTGCCGGGGTTCCGGGGTTCCGGGGTTCGTTTCATTCGGCCCGCCATGCCTGCTACAATCCGCCCCGCGGCAATCGGCCGTCGGGCGGCTTTTTTCATCGGGAGTTGCGCATCATGGAAGGTGAACTGGTCGGCAGGCGCATGGTCATCACCGGTGGTACTGGGGCGCTGGGGATCGCAGTGGTCGAGGCGCTACTCGAAGCCGGCGCCGCCTGTCACGTGACCTGGAACGACCCGGCGCAGCGCGACCGCTTTCCCCACACCGAGAAGGTCACGCTGCACCGCCTGGACTGCTGTGATGAGGCGCAGGTGGCTGACTTCTACGGGGGCTTTGCCGATCTGTGGGGCGCTGCGCACCTTGTCGGCGGCTTCGCCATGGGGCCGATCGAGAAGATGGATGCGCAGCAGGTGCGGCAGATGTTCGAGCTCAACGCCCTTACCGCCGCGCTTTGCTGCCGCGAGGCCGTCAAGGCCATGCGTCGCGGCACGGCCGCGGCTTCCGCTGCCGCTGCGGCCACATCCGGCGGCCGGATCGTCAACGTCTCGGCCCGGCCGGCGGTGCGGCCGGCGGCGGGGCTTTGCGCCTATGCGATGGGCAAGGCCGCCGTGGCCGCGCTGACCCAGGGCCTGGCCGAGGAGGTGGGTGACGATGGCATCCTGGTCAACGCCGTGCTGCCCTCGATCATGGACACCCCGGCCAATCGCCGCGCCATGCCCGATGCCGACTTCGACACCTGGCCCAAGGTCGCCGAGGTCGCCCGCACCATCCGCTTCCTGCTCAGCCCGAGCAACACCCTCACCAGCGGCGCCCTGGTGCCGGTCTACGGCCGCGCCTGAGCGGCCGCGGGTGCCCTCGGCGGACGAGCCGACAGCGGCGCCCGACGGACCCAGGGGTGCACGGTTCAAGTGGCGGGATGCCTCACGGGGTGCATGGCACGTATCGTGGGATGCCTTTTGCTCCCTCTCCCTCCGGGAGTCGCTCATGTCGCGTTGCGACACCCCCTCAATGAAAATCGCGCAGCGCGGAGGGGCCTTGCTCTCCTCTCCCACCGGGGAGAGGGGAGCGATGGCCCGGCCATCCACCTGCGATACGCGTCATGCACCCCGTCTCATGCCCCGCTTCCCGGCGGGATTGCAAGGGTTGTGACGGGGGGCGTATCATCGCGACTCGCCCGCCGGTAGCCGGCGGTGTTGCCAGGAGCTGTCTGTGACCGCTACCCCCCGCGCGCCTCGATCGCCCGACGCCGCTTCCACGCCCGTGGCCGTTCACCGGGTGGAGGTCTGGCCCCGCCGCGGGGAGCCGGACCCCCCCGCCGAGGCGGTGCTGCGCGACGCCGCTCGAGAACTGGGGTCGGTCCTGAGCGTGCATGCCGGCCGGGTCTACCTCATCGAGGCCCCGCTGGAGCAGGAGCAGTGCCGCGAGATCGCCCACAGCCTGCTGTCCGACCCGATCAGTCAGGAGCCGATCATCGGCGCGGAGCCGGCCACAGCGCCCGGCCACACCATCGAGGTCCACTACCAACCGGGCGTGATGGACCCGGTGGCGCAATCGACGCGCGAGGCGATCCTGGAGATGCTGCCGCATCTTGCCGATTCGCCGCTGGAGGTGCGCACCGGCTTCCGCTACGACCTGCGGCGTGCCGAGGACAGCGAACCCTTCCCGCCGCGGGCCCTCGAGCGATTCGCCCAGCGCCACCTGGCCAACACGGTCATCCAGGACATCCACTTCGAGCCGTTCCACCCCGACCGGTTCCCGCACACCAGCCCCTACACGCTTGGGCTGAGCCACGTGCCCATTATCGAGCTGGATGATGAGGGGCTTATGAAGCTGTCGCGGCAGGGGCATCTGTTTCTGTCGCTGGAGGAGATGCGGGCGATCCAGAGCTATTACCGCAACCTGCCGCAGGGCGCGCGCGAGCCGACGGACATCGAGCTCGAGACCATTGCGCAGACCTGGAGCGAGCACTGCGTCCACAAGACGCTCAAGAGCACCGTTCACTATCGCGACCAGCAGGCCTCACCCGGCGCGGCCGACTTCGCCTCGCGGCCGGGCCACCGGCTGCTCGACGATGGCACGCTCGTGATCGACAACCTGCTCAAGAGCACCATCGCCGCGGCCACGAGGACGCTCATGAGCGAGACCGAGCTTGGCCGGTGGTGCATCAGCGTTTTTGAGGACAACGCCGGCATCGTGCGGTTCGATGATGAGTACGGGGTGTGCATCAAGGTCGAGACGCACAACCACCCCTCGGCCATCGAGCCCTACGGCGGCGCGGCCACGGGCATCGGCGGCTGCATCCGCGACATCATGGGCACGGGCCTGTTCGCCTGGCCGGTGGCCAACACGGACGTGTTCTGCGTGGCCGATCCCCGCACCGACGCCGACGCCCTGCCGCGCGGCGTGATCCACCCGCATCGCATCCTCGAGCAGGTGGTGGCCGGGGTCCGCGACTACGGCAACCGCATGGGCATCCCGACCGTGCAGGGCGCGGTATGGTTTCACGATGACTACCTGGCCAACCCGCTGGTGTTCGCCGGCTGCATCGGGCTGATCCCGCTGGACCGCTGCTTCGGCGAGGCCCAGGAGGGCGACCGCATCGTCGCCCTCGGCGGCGCCACCGGCCGCGATGGCATCCACGGCGCCACCTTCTCCAGCGCCGAGTTGACCGACACGCACGCCGATGAGTTCGGCCATGCGGTGCAGATCGGCAACGCCATCACGCAGAAGAAGGTGATGGATGTGCTTCGCCAGGCGCGCGACCACCGCGATGGCGAGGGCGACCGGCCGCGCTGCCTGTTCCACGCGATCACCGATTGCGGCGCCGGCGGGTTTTCCTCGGCGGTGGGTGAGATGGGGCGGAAGGTGGGCGCCCGGGTCGAGCTCGAGCGCGCGCCGTTGAAGTACCAGGGCCTGTCCTACGATGAGATCTGGATCAGCGAGGCGCAGGAGCGCATGGTCCTGGCCGTGCCCGAGCGCGACATCCCCACGCTGCGGAAGCTCTGCGAGGCCGAGGATGTGTCCATGTGCATCCTCGGCCAGTACGGGGTACGCGATGAGGCGGGCCGGCCGGAATTGGTCCTGCGCTACGAGGGCAGCGAGGTCGGCCGGCTGTCGATGGACTTTCTCCACGATGGCATCCCGATGCCCCGCCGCGAGGCCCGCTGGGCCCCGCCGGCAGACAAGCGGCCGGAACGGGAGATCGACATCCGACCGCGCAGCGCGTCCGGCGCGCCGATCCCCCTGGACCGAACGCTGCTGCGGCTGCTGTCGCATCCCAATATTGCCAGCAAGCACTGGATCATCCGCCAATACGACCACGAGGTGCAGGGCGGCTCGGTGGTCAAGCCGCTGGCGGGCCCGGGCCAGGATGGGCCCTCGGATGGGGCGGTGGTTCGCCCTCGGCTGGACAGCGAACGTGCCATCGCCCTTGCCGGCGGCCTCCAGACCGGCTTAAGCGAGAAGACGCCCGGCGGTGACAGTTACTGGATGAGCCTGGCCGCGATCGATGAGGCCGTGCGAAACCTGGTGTGCATCGGGGCCGATCCGGCGCGCATCTGCCTGCTGGACAACTTCTGCTGGCCCGGCTGCGACCGGCCCGAGCAGCTCGGCGCGCTGGTGCGCGCCGCCGAGGGCTGCTACGACGGGGCGATGGCCTACCGCACGCCCTTCGTCTCGGGCAAGGATTCGCTCAACAACCAGTTCACCACCGAAAGCGGCCGCGTGATCACCATCCCGCCCACGCTGCTGATCACCGCGATGGGCATGGTCGAGGATGTGCGGTCGTGCATGAGCATGGATGGCAAGCAGGCCGGCCACGTGCTGCTGGTGGTGGGTCTGACCCGTGGGCAGATGGGCGGCTCGCACCTGCACATGATCGAGCCGGCGGCGGCGGCGATCGACCCGGCCATCCCCCGCGTGGACCTTGCCGCGGGCCCGGCGACCGCCGCGGCGGTGGCATCGCTGATCCGCGGCGGCCACATCCGCGCTGCGCACGACTGCTCCGACGGGGGCCTTCTGGTCGCCGCGGCGGAGATGGCCTTCGCCGGCGGCATCGGCCTGGAGCTCGACCTGGCCGCCATGCCCTGCCAAGGCGTGCAGCAAGACCATCAGCGGGCCTTCGCCGAGACGCCCTCGCGCTACCTGCTCGAGGTCGAGCCGGCGCGGCTTGAGGCGGTCAGCGAGCGCCTGCGCCAGGCTGACATCGCCTTTGCCCGGATCGGCCGCTTTGTCGACGGCGGCCGGCTGATCGCCCGCGGCGGGAGCGGCGCCACGGTGGTCGACCTGCCGCTGGATGAGCTGCGCAGCGCGTGGCTGTCACCTCTGGACTTCTAACACCCCGACGCTTGACAACAACGCGCAGGCGATTGATCGGACAAGGACGGCCTTCATGCTCAATAGATTTCAACTCCAGGGCCCGTGGACGCTGCGGGCGGTGGGAGGCGTGGATGAGATCCCGGCGGACCTTCGGCCACGCCTGACCGATGCAGCGGGCATCCCCGCCACGGTGCCCGGCTGCGTCCACACGGCACTGCTTGCCGCGGGGCTGATTCCCGACCCCTACGTTGACCGTCACGAACACGACCTGCAATGGATCGGCAGGGTGGACTGGGCGTACCGCTGCGCGTTCACCGCACCGCAATGGGACCATGCGCACATCGAGCTGGTGTGCGGGGGCCTGGATACGGTCGCCACGGTCCACCTCAACGGCGCTGTGCTCGGTGAGACCGAGAACATGCACCACCCCCACCGCTTCGACGTCCGCGCTGCGCTGCGTGAGGGTGACAACGAGCTGGCCATCACGTTCCACTCGCCCGTGCGCTACGCGCGTCGGTGGGAGAAGGCGCTTGGCACGCTGCCGTGGCTGAACACGCCCGAGCCGTTCAACTTCATCCGCAAGATGGCGTGCAACTTCGGCTGGGACTGGGGCCCGGTGCTGACCACCAGCGGGCCGTGGCGGCCGCTGAGCCTGCAAGGCTGGGATGCAGCGCGGATCGAACACGTGCGGCCGCTTGTGATGCGCGCCGATGCCGAGCAGGCGGAGCTCGAAGTGCACATCGACCTGGCCGGCAGGGCCGAGGGCGGCACGGTCGAGCTGACCCTGACCGGCCCCGACGGTGAGCAGATCACGGCCCAAACCTGCGGCCTCGGTGATGGCGGTGATGGCTGCTTTCAGCGCTTCATCATC
>PUMS01000469.1 GCA_003551485.1 Phycisphaeraceae bacterium
CACCAGCCGCACCAGTCGCTGCCGGTGAAGTAGATCATCACGGGCTTGCCCGACTGCCTCGCCTGGTTCAGCGCGGCCTGATAGTCGGTCAGCCAGTTGACGTTCGCCGCCGCATGAGACGCCGCCAGCGTCAGCACGAGGGTACACGCGGCCAGGCACGTGATGGGGGATCGAATTCTGCTCATGGTCGCCTGCTCCTTTCTCAAAGGCATGGGTGGTCACGGTCAAAACCAACGCCTGTGACTATAGGCGCGGAGTATGGGTATCAACCGCAGACATCAGAAAAGAAGATTTCCGCGCCTGATGACAGGCCCCTTCATGGCGCGGGCACGCCTCCCGTCGATCGCCCCTGCTGCGGGCCCCGCTACCGCGGGCGCTTCGACACCGAGCCGTTCGCGAAATGGGTGCGTGAGAACGTGGTGCCGCTGGAACTCGACTTCCCGCGCCGCCAGCAGCAGCCCGAGCGGCTTCGCCAGCAGAATCGCCAACTCCAGCAGCGCTACGGGGTGCGTGGCTTCCCCACCGTGCTGTTCGTCGATGCCACCGGTGAGCCGTTCGGCCGCAGCGGCTACATGGAGGGCGGGCCCGAGGCCTGGCTGCGACATGCCAACCAGCAGTTGGCCAACCAGCCCGAGCCGCCCACGCTCGAGCTGGCCGAGAGCTACTCCGCGGCGCTGCAGCAGGCCCAGGAGAAGGGCCGACCGCTGATCGTCGTGGCCGAACCAGGCACGCACGCGGGCCTGGCCCGACGCATCGAGGCCCTCTTCGAGCACGGGGCATTCATCGAGATGGCCAACAGCCGCGCGGTGACCGTGCGCATCCAGCGCGAGGGCGATGAAGCCGCCGGTGAGGAAGAGCTCGAGAAACTCGATGAGCTGTTCGAGTCGCTCGAGGTCCGGTCCAACCCGCTCCAGGTCGCCGTCATCAGCTTCGAGGAAGATGAGCCGAAGCTGCTGATGCAGGCCCGTGCCATCGCCGACCCGCGGCAGATGACCGCCCAGATCCAGCGCACGCTCCCCGAGCCGAAATACGAAGGCGGCTGGACCGAGGACTACGAGCTCGCCCGCCAGGCCGCCGCCGCCACCGGCCGGCCGATGCTGCTCAACTTCACCGGCAGCGACTGGTGCCCGCCCTGCCAGGCCATGGAGCGCGAGGTGCTCAGCCAGCAGCAGTTCAAGCAGTGGGCCAAAGACCGGGTGGTCCTGGTCACGCTCGATTTCCCCAGGCGGAAGCAGCAGGATGCGCAGGTGCAGCAGCGGAACCGCCAGCTCCAGCAGCAGTTTCAGATTCGCGGCTTCCCCACCTTCATCCTCGTGGATGCCGAGGGCAACGAACTCCACCGCGTGTCGGGCTACCAGCGCGGCGGAGTCGAGGGCTTCACCACCATGCTCCATCGCCATATCGAGGGTGAGTGAGCCTGATCGGCCCACGTTCCGGCCCCCGGCCTGCCGGTGCCGGGGCACCCATCAACCGATCCATGAGCCCGGCCCATCGGTGGGCCGGGCTCTTTTTCTGGCCGCGCACGCTCAGTCCCGCGGGTTTGCCCCATCGGGTGCATCGCCGGCGGTCTCCTGCTCGATCAACTCCAGCAGCGCCTCCCGCAGCGCGGTGGTGATGGGACCGACCCGGCCGTCGGCGATGGGCTTCTTCTCGATCTTCGTCACCGGCAGGAGGTGCCAGGAGGCGTTGGTCAGGAAAACCTCATCGGCATCGAGCAGGTCATCGATGGCCATGGTCCGGCGCTCGGTGCGGATGCCTCTGGCCTCGGCCACCTCGAGCACCGCCTGGCGCGTGATGCCCGGCAGCACGGGTGAGGGCAGAGCGCCGCTTTCTTCCTCGCCACGGGCGGGGGGGGTCAGCAAGACGCCGTTGCGGATGAGAAACAGATTGGACACCGCGCCGCCGGCCAGGTGGTTGGTGATCGTCAGGTGGATCACCTCCCCGGCCCCCAATCCCGCCGCCTGGCGCAGCCGCAGCAGCCGTGGCCAGTAGGCCAGCGTCTTGTGGCCGCTGGTGGGGTCGAAGGGGTTGGCCGCCTGGGCCGCCACGGTGGCGGTGATGCCCTCCTGGAAATAGCGAGGGTCGTAGACCGTGGGCGGGCTGGCGGCGGCCAGGATGGTGGCCTGCTGCTGCTGCTGCGGTTGCTGTGCATCATCATGCTGCTGCTGCCGGCCGTGGGCCAGCATCGAGACGGCGCCCGGGGTAACGGTGAGCCTCAGCCGCGCTTCGGTTACGGCGTTGTGCGCCACGGTGGTGGCGATGGCTTCGAGCAGGCGCTGGCCATCGACGGCCTGCCCCATGCCCAACTCCTTGGCGCTGCCGACCAGGCGCTGCACGTGCGCCGGTGCCCGGAATGCCCGCCCGTTGCGCACCGCCAGCGTCTCGAACAGCCCCACCGCGTGCTGAAACCCCGCATCCATCACCCCGATCACCGCTTCATCCTGCGGCACCATGCGGCCGTTGAGGTAAACATCCATATCACGTGCTCTCCATCGGGCTCGTTCGGCAGGCGGCGGGCGGTTGTGCTGCTCCGCCCATCCACCGAACCGACACTGATCGCATCATCGCGTGTTGCCTTCGTTCGCCGGCCAGCCGCACCGGCGGTTCGCTCGTGCGCGAAGTCCGGGGATGCGCCGCCGCAGCAGGACGAACCATTGGAGTCTGCGAGCGACAGTCAGCAGCAACCGGGCCATCAGGCGGCGCAGCGGCGGAATCCGGTGTCCCATTCCCTCATCGAGAGTGTAACGGCAGGGATTGCACCGTCCACAGGGTCTGCCGCGCCGTGGAAGATGACAGAACCATGTCAAATCCATGACGTCAGCAAATCCATGCTGCTCGGCCTGCGCGGCCATCCGGCGCTTGCTCAGGTCAACGATCGGATAGCTGAACCGACCAAATACGGCGGCGACGTCCGCTGGAGACTCGGGCCCCGTTACGCGCCGGTCTTTGGCTTGCGGCGCATCGGGCACGAGATAGGGGGCGATGTGTTCATACGCCCGGTCGTCAACGTGGATTGTCAGCTCAATCCGCCTCCCGCCAAGGTGTCCGGCCCAGCGTGCCAGCCACTGATACTGAATGCCGATGAACGCTTTGTCGCACAGGCGCGTGAAAGCATCGCAAATCCGGGCATCAGCGGGCAGATCGTCAACGCTGCAGAAGCGCATCGGCGCAAACATTTCCATGCCCGCCTTATCGTTGATGCACCGGCGAATGGCCTGCATTGCCCGCACTTCCATATGGAGTGAGCCCCGGCCGGGATCGATGAGGTAGAAGGGCTCAATTCTCTGTCCGAGTACCAGTGCAGCGTAGGCAACACGATAGGTCGAATCCCAACCACCGGTCCAGAAGATGCGGATGGGCTCGGAGTGTTCCTGCAGGTTCATCGGACTGCTCCATGTGCCCAGCGAACGAACCTTCGATCGCGTCGAATGGGTCGTGGATCGCGAATCCTCTTCGTAGCAGGGCAATTTGCAGATGTCAAGAAAGTTGCATCGCACTGAAAGAAGAGGCTTGGGGGTGAGGGAAGAATCGGAGGGGCTACGGTCCACCTGCCCTCACTCCAGCCCTCTGCCGGAGGGAGAGGGAGTTGTATTCCGGGCGGCGTCGGCGGCGATGCTACCGCTGCGCCTCGCGGCGGCGCAGTTGGCTGAGCTGGTCGTTGCTTTGCAGCCATTGCTGCCAGTGGCGGCGGTCCATGGGCAGGTTGGGGTCTTCGAAGGCCTCATCGGGGACCGACTCGAGAAAGTCCATCGCGCGGCGGTTGGCCGAGCGCGCGTGCTCGGGTTCACCCAGCGCCATGTAGGCGTTGACGATCTGCACCAGCGGCACGAGCATGCCCGGATGCTGGTTCCAGCTCGCATCGGCGGCGGCGGTCGAGTAGAGGTCGATCGCCTCGCGGTAGCGGCCAAGGTCGTAGATGCAGTCGGCCCGATGAATCAGGGCGTTGCGCAGGTATTCATGCTCGAGCGCTGAGAGCATCGTCGGGTCCAGGTCGCGAACGGGGGCCAGTTCATCGATGACCCTGGCGTACAGGTCGGCCGCCTCCTCGAGGCGCTGTTGCCGCAGGGCATCGAGCTCGCGGCGGCGAGAGTCCTGCATGGCGCGCTGCAGGTCGCGGTCGATCCCGCGAACGCTCTTGCGCAGGCTGCTGGCCAGCATGTAACGCAGCCGCGGGCCGGCGGCATCCTCGCCGTAGCGACGGGGGTCGGTGGCCTCGGTGAGCCGCTCGATGGCCTCGACGTAGTCGCCCTGCTGGTAGTGCAGCTTGCACAGCTCGATCAGCGCCTCGCGATAGACGTCCGAACGGGGTGTGATGTTGCGGTGGTTGAGCACCTCCAGCAGTCGGCGCTGGGCCTTCTCGGGCCGGTCCAGGGCCAGGTAGGCCCGGGCCAGGGGCACGTAGCTTCGCATCACGGCGGGGCTGGTCTGGTCGCGCTGGCTGTCGATCAGGTGGCTGAACTGATCGCGTGCCACAGCCACGTCGGCGGGCTGGCCCAGGGCGAGGAAGGCCATGCCGATGCGGTGTCGGGCCTCGAGGTGGCGGGGGTCTTCGCCGTGGTCACTGGCGAACCGCTGGTAGGCACTGATGGCCTTGTCCCATCGCTGGGCGCGATCGAAGTTCTCCGCCGCGCGCCACAGCGCATCGCGCGAGTCGGCCACCCTCGCGGCGTCCAGGGCCGACTGGGCGTATTGCATCAGGGCATCACCGGCCCACTCGAAGGCCTGCGCCGCTTCCCGGTTGAGGGCGCGGCGCAGCTCGGTGAGGCGATCCATCTCAGTCGCGGCCGCACCCTCAGCCTCGGCCACGTCGCGGTCGCGTGCCCGGCGCGCAGCGGCCTGGGCGTCTGCCAGCTTCTCCCGCCCGATGTGCTCGTAGGTGGCGCCGAGACGGGCCAGTATCGCATCGGGCATGCTTTCATCGTGCAGCGGCTTGACCTTCTCGATGTAGGCCAGGGCCTGCTCGTAATCCTCTCGCTCGTAGTGGCGCTGGTGGTGGGCCAGCAGCCGCTGCTGGAGCCGCTCGAGCGTGGCCTGTGGCACGCGGTCCGTGCGGCCCAGTTCGGCCACCGCCGCGGTGAAGTGGCTCAGCGCTTCGGCATCGCGACCCATCAGCGCTTCGGCGTGGGCGCGTCCGATGAGGGCGTCGATGAAGGCTTCGGTGGTGGGATGCCCTTCGGTTGCCTTGCGGAAGTGCTGATAGGCCAGCTCGAGCGGGTCACCTTCCTCGCCGTCGCCACCGCCGGCCAGGGCCACCTCGCCGAGGCCGACCAGGATGCGGGCGTTGAGCGCATCGTGAGGCTCGAGCAGAGCCTGGGCGCTGCGGTACCGGGTCAGGGCATCCTCGAACCTGCCCTCGCCGCGGTAGGCCTCGGCCAGCAGCAGCTTCAGCGGCGCCACGTCCGGCTCTGGCCCCCGGGCGGTGAACCGCGGCAGCATGCGCTCGAGGTAGCGCGCGGCCTGGACGGGGGCATCGATGCTGCGCTGGCCCAGAATCAGTTCGGCGCGGGTCCTGGCCGCCCACAGCCGCTGCGTCCGGATATCCTGCGGGTCGGTCAGGGCCGCCAGCGACCGCTCGAAGTCGGCCAGCAGCGGGTAGAGTTCCTCCGCCTTGGCATCCACCTCGATTCGACGCTCGATGATCCTGCGCAACACTGCCGGCCGCCGCCGGGCACGCTCCTGTGGAAGCTTCTCGAGGATGCGCATCGCCTGCTCGTAGCGATCCAGCCCCACCAGCACCTCGGCCCAGCGCTCCACCTGCTGGGGGGTGGGTTGGGCGCCGGCATCGACAGCGCGGCGGAAGTAATCGTGCACCTTGAGGTAGTTGTCGGGATTGGACCAGCGGTTGATGCGGTCCTGCTGGTAGATCAACTCGCCCCAGAGCAGCCATGATCGGGCCTGGTGCGCCTTGCCGCCGCGCTTGGCCAGCGGACGCCGGATCCGCTCCAGCCGCTGCTGGGCGCGGCTGAGCCTGCCGTCGGCCAGGGCCTGGGCGATTTCATCGAGCGCCTCATCGAAGCGGTCGGGCTCGTTCGCGGGCACGGCGGCGTGGATCGCCATCGCCAGCAGCCCCAGGCTCAGAAGCAGCAGCGGCAGGTGCCATGCCTGCCGCCAGGAGCGGGTACGCGGTGCGCCGGCCTCCAGCGTTGCATCCATGTCGACCGCATCATCATCGTCGGTCCCATCCAGCGCATCGATGGGGTCGAGATGCTCTTCATCGGCGGGCTCGGGCATGCCCAAATGCTCGGCCATCGGTCAGGTCCTCGGGGGCGGGGCGCTGTCTGCGCAGCGGGGGCATCACCGCGCAGCGCCGATTGCGGCACGGCATCGATGAGCGCGGCTCTAATGGCTTATCGTCCAGCACCCGGCCCGGACTGAACGGTCCGGTAATGCCCGGCCCGTGGCGGCCGACACCGCGGGCCGGCCGAGTGCCGGCGACCGTTGAAATGCGGGCTTCCAGCCTGCACGGGGTGAGCGCTGGTGGTGGAGCGTACCGGCGGGGGGCGCTCAACGGTGATGGCGTTCGGGCAGCGTTTCATGCGGCGGCGCCACTCCCACGAGGATGAGAATGGCCCTGCGTACCGGATGCGCGCCATGGGGCGCGGCCGTCCCGGCTGCCCCGAGGCCCGCAGTCCGGGATGCGGCCGAGAGGGCCGCGCTCCGCGTCAGTCGCCTGTGGGAGCCGGTTCTCGGGGCGGGGTGGCGCCCGTCGTGACAGGTGTCGCGGGCATTGGAGCCCTCAGCCATCGCACAACCCGCACCCGCGGGGGGTAGGCGACGAGCGGGCAAGAATCGGGCGCCAAGTGGCACAGACGCCTCAGGTGCCCGCCAGTCGTTTGCGCCTTTCGGCGATGGTCTGGATCAGTTGCTTGTGCGGGTCGGCGAACTTGCGAACGCCTTCATCCATCAGTTGCTTCTCGAGTCGATCCATGTCCACCTCCTGATCGATCTCGGCGAGCACCGCCTCCGGGGGCATCCGGTCCACCGTGCGTTCATAGCGCTTGCCGAGTTGCTCGACCGCTTCGTTGGTGGCGGGCGGGTTGGTCTGGATGTCGCTGCCGACAAGGGCTGCCACGTATTTGTCCGGTGGGTCGCTCTCGAACTTGGTTCCGGTGGAGGCGAAGATGATCTGCTGGCTCAGCGGCAGGTTGTGCTGCCGCCACCACGGGCGATTCTCGGACCAGATGCGCTTGGCGTTGACGATGCCGACCATGCCCTGGGCCTGCTCGCTGAGGTGTGGCAGGTGCTTGTGCGTCCAGGCATCGATGCGCGAGATGAAGATGCTGTAGACGCTCTTGAACCGCTCCAGCGACCCGAACCGCTGCCGGCCGCGCCAGACCGCATCGCGGGCGGCACGGTACTGCCGCGCGGTGAAGATCAGCGTGACGTTGGGCGTGACGCCCGCGGCGGCAAGCTCCTCCAGCGCCTCGAGCCCGGCGGCGGTGGCCGGCACCTTGATCATGCGGTTGCGATGACCGCCGGACCAGTGGACGCCGAGTTCGATGTACCGCGCCACACGCTGCGCGTGCGGCGGGCCGAGCTGGGGGTCTTCCAGCAGCGGATCGAGCTCGAAACTGACGTAGCCATCATCGCCCTGCGTGCGCTCCCAGATGGGCAGGAAGACCTGCTGCGCCTCGTTTACGAGGTGGTCGGTCATTTCCCATGCGATCCGTTCATCACTCAGGCCGCCGCGGTCGAGCAGTTGCTGCAACTTGTCGTCGAAGCGCCCGGAGTCGATCAAATCCGCGATGATGATGGGGTTCGACGTGGCGCCGGTGGCGCCGAGGGTGGCATTCTGCCGGATGAGGTCCGGGTCAATCGAATCCAGCCACAGTTTCGTGCCCTGCTCGACGATGCTGCGAAGCGATGATGTCATGGTATGGGCCCTTCGTTCAGGGTTGCCCTCATCCCGCGGAAACAGAATCGAATTGCCACATTGGTCGCCCGTGGGGATGCTACGGTGCTCCGGTGGCACGTTCCACTGCCTCAAGTGTGATGGCACTGCCAGAAGCCACAGGGAAACGCCCCGGGGTGGTGAGTGCTGTGGGCGAGATTCGGGCATTGACCGCAATGCCGCGATGCGGCAGCGGTTTATCGGCGCTGCGAACAGCGGTTGCCCTAAGGCGCCTGCTCCAGGCGACCCAGCGCCTCGGCGGCCTGTTCGGTGAGCAGGGCGCCCTCGGCGCCTTGAGACCACGCGGTCAGAAGCCGGCGCGATTCAGGGGTGTTCATCATCTCGAGGGCGGTCACCGCGCGGAAAGCGCGGCGGGCGCTTGGGGTGCCAAAGTCGTGCAGTTGCGTGCGATCGAGCACGTGCTCGAGGCGCCAGGCCGCTTCGCCTGAGAGCGCATCATCGGCCAGGTGGGCCATGACGTGGGGCCGCACGGTGGGGCCCATCTGAGCCAGGGCGACCATGGCCTGCTCGCGGTGGGCGTAGTGGTCATCGTCAAGACCCAGGACCAGGCTCGCGATGGCCGCATCGTCGACCGTTGCGGATGCAATGCGCCCGGCCAGCCAGGCCACATCCTCGCTGCTGCCGTGGGCAAGCCGGTGTGTGGCACGAAAGCCGCGTGTGCCATGATCGCGGCCCAGGTCGCGCCAGACGGCGGCGCGGTCGGCTTCATCCAGCGGCAGGCGCTCGTGCTGCGGCGGCTCAGGCAGGGGCCACAACAGGATCGTGCCCTCGGTGGTCCCCCCGGCCACCACGCCCGAGGGCGCAACGACCGCCAGGCTTACCACCGTTGCACCGCCGCTGGAGCCCAGCGGGTGGGCTTCGCCTTCCAGCAGGTCGTGCATGATGGGAGCGCCCGCGGCATCGATGGTCAGCAACACGTCCGAGCGGTCGGGCAGGAAGGCGACCGGCCGCGGGCGGACGGGGATGCCGCTTCCCGAAAGCCTGGCCACCACCGCGCCGGCGGGCATCTCGATCACACGGACCGATCCATCCCCGGTCGCCACAGCCAGCAGGCGCCCGTCGGGCGCCGGCGCCAGTTGTGCCCGGCCGGGGCCGAGGTTGGAGACGTCGAAGCGGCCGACCAGTTGCCACGGGTCGGTTCGCCACAGGCTCACAGCGCCCGATCGCAGCACCATGGCGTGGCGGCCATCGCGGGTGAAGGTCATCTCCGCAGCGCCGGGGGCAATGGGCTGGAGTTGGACCTCGAGGTTCCAGCCACTGCGGTCTCGCACCTTCAGTGAGCCGCGGCCGTCGCCCAGCAGCACCCGCTCATCCACGGGGGAAAAAGCCACCGCACGGATCGTCGCCGGCCGCAGTTCGCGTGCCTGCACGTTGCCGGTGTCGAGTTCGATGCGTGTGACGTGGCCGGCGTTGCCCACGAACGAAGCCGCCCAGGCCTCACCGTGGCGCACCGCCAGGGTGAAATGGTTGGCGTCCCACGGGACGGTGAAGCGGTCGCGCTGCGTGCGGTGCTCGAGGTCCCAGTGGATCAACTGCTGATCCTCACCCCAGGAGATCAGCCCTCGCGCATCGGGTTTGGGGGTCAGGGCGCGGATGGGGCCGATATGACCGGGCTTGTCGCCGGGCCGCCTGCCATCTTCCAGCGACCACAGGTCGAAGCCGTGGCCGCCCATCCGACGCGCTGCGGCCAGAAGGTCGCCGTCGGGGCTCAGCGCCACCGTTGTGCCGGGGGTGGCGTGGGTGCGGATGGTGAAGGTGAGTTGCGCGATCTGCTCGCCGCTGTGGCGCTGCCAGAGGGCGACGTGTCCGAGGCTGGTGCGGCCGGCGACGATGCGGCCGTCGCCAGAGATGGCCAGATCGAGCACGGGCGAGCCGGCATCACGGCCGCGGAAGCGGTCGTCGACCTCGCCCGTGGCCACCTCGATGGCCTGAACGCCCCGGCCGTGGCCGCCGACCAGCAGTTCTTCGCCATCGGGCGTGAAGACGGCGGCGCGCGGCAGGGAGGCGACATCGATCGGCTTACCCTCACGCTCGCCATCGGCGGCGCGGAAGAAGTGAACCTGACGGTTGTGGGTCAGGTTGGCGATACGCTCGCCGTCGGGCGAAAAGGCCACGTCCAGTGGCCTAACGTTGCCGACGTTGATGCGGCGGCGTTCGCGGCCGGTGCTCAGGTCGTGCAGGATCAGGCGGTTGGTTACCGCCGCCGCGGCGGTGGTGCCATCCGGGCTGACGGCCAGGGCGGTGATCCGGCCGCCGGCGGCGAAGGTGCGCTCGCGGCGGCGCCGGTCCAGGTCGTAAACCGAGATGCGGTCGCCCCCGCCGGCCACGAGCCGCTCACCATCGGCGCAGAACACCAGAAACTGCACCATGCTCTGATGGCGTGGGAGCTCGCCCACCGGCTGGTCACGCTTGGGGTCCCACAGCCAGATGCGGCCGGACTGCTCACCCACGGCCAGTATGCGCCCATCACCGGAAAAGGCCACGCTGGTGCTGGCGCTGCTCAGCCCCTGTCGCGGCGTGCCCAGCATCGCCAGGGCGCCTTCGGGCAGTGCGGGCGCTTCATCGGCAGCGCGTTCACCATCGTCATCGCTCCCGGTACCGGCGATGGCCGCACCGGCTGCGAGGCCGAGGACGAGAAGCAGCATCAGCAGAACCGGCAGCGCCGAGCGTGGCGACAGCCGGACCCGGTCCATGCGGTCACGGCGAGCGGTCTGAGCGGCCATGCCTACTCCAATGTAAGCAACTGTGGTTTCCTTGCGGCAATGTCCAGTCAGCAGTAGCCCCGGGGCGGCCCGCGCGAGCGCGCAGGACACTACTGGAGTAAAGACGCCACGACCGGGGCATTCCACTCAGCGGGGGCCCATGAAC
>PUMS01000142.1 GCA_003551485.1 Phycisphaeraceae bacterium
AAGTGCCAGCCATGCCAGGTGATGCACCAGCGCCAGCACCAGGGCCAGCACCACCAGCAGCACCGCCGCGACCCACAGCGTCCACGGCCGGCCCATGAGGCTGTCTTGCTCATCCTGGCCGCCGCCGACCGGCGAGGCCAGCCAGTTGCTCAAAGCGTCGATGGCCTTGTCAAGCGTCCTGCTGTCCGACTCCTTCTCATCCTGTGGCCGGGCGGATTCAAGCCATTGGCGGCGCTCCTGGAGCACCTGCCGGTCCGCCGCGAGGCGCTCGCCCTCGCGTGCCAGTTCGGTCAGCTCGTCGACCTGGATGCGGTCCAGCGCTGCGAGCTGCTCCTGGCTGAGATGCTCGGCAAGCCGGCGCTGGGTCTGGGTGACCTGGGCCTGGGCCTCGGCCAGTTGCTTTCGTTGCCGGGCGGCTTCCTGCTCGCAGTGCTCGAGTTCTCGGGCGGCAGCGCGCAGGCGCTGGAGCGTGGCCGCGGGCACGCCCTCCTCGGGCAGGCCCAGTTCGGTGAGTCGGCGCTGGGCCTCATCACGGCGATGCACCTGCTGCTGGCGCTGCTGTTGCTGCTGATGCAGTTCCCGGTCGAGTTCATCCAGATCGTCGCGTTCGCGGCCGGTGAGCCTGGCCAGGGCCTGGGGCAGGGCATCGAGCCGGGCTTTGATCTGGCGGTGGCGGCTGACGGCCTCGTGGACCTTCAGCGCCTGCTCGATGCGGCCGACCTCGGCCACGGCCTCGATGGCCTGCTGCCGCTGGCGGCGCAGCTCATTCAAACCCATCGCGGCCTGCTCGACCTGGCGCTGGTGCTCGCCGGCGCGGTTGAGGGTGGCACGGGCATCCTTGACCTCATTGGCCTCGCGGAACCGCCGCGGCGGCTGCTGGCGGAAGCCCAGTTGATCGGCGGCGGCCTCGATGTCGTAGCCACCCTGGCTGTCGGCGATGATCCGCCGGGCGAAGGCCTCATCATCCTCCTGCACCAGCTCGTGCAGGGCCAGGCGGTAGCGGTCGCGGTTCTGCGGCGGCCCGGTGACGGGTGGATCGGCGGGGTTGCCGTTTCGCAGCGGTTCAACCTGGTCGTAGTTGATCGTGACCTGCCAGGCATCCTCGCCGATGCTGAATCCGCCCCGCAGCCACGCGCGGCCGAGGCCGGTCTCGTGCGGCCAGAGCAGTTCCTGGATGGCCAGCGCGGTGGTCGTCTTGCCGCTGCCGTTGGGCCCGTAGATGAGGTTGAACCCGGGGGCCAGCTCATCCAGCGCAAAGCCCTGGCCACGCTCGATGCCGCGCACGTGGTGCAGGTCCAGACTCTGGAAATGGACGGCGGGTTGGGCCATGGGTCGGTCACTCATCCTGCTTCTGGCTGATCAGCGCGGCGAGCATCTGCCGCGCCTGACGATGAACCATCCGCCGCACATCGGCATCCGCCAGCGGCATCTCGCCCAGCGTGGTGAAGTGCGGGCTCTGGCAGACCCGCTCGATGGCCTCGCGGGCCTCGCGCAACAGGGCGGCTTCATCCTCGCCCAGGTCGGATTCGGCGGCGGCGGTGGGACCGTCGGGTTGCCGGGCATCGAGGGCCTTGATGAGCCGGGCCAGGGCGCCCGGCGCGGTGCCGGCGGTGGCATGCTCATCGAGGTCGATGGCCGGCAGCGTGACATCTTCGATCCGGTCGATGACGATGCGGAGGGAGGCAGCACTGGTCAGGTCGCTGCTGACCCGCCCTGCCAGTCCACTCAGCCGCGAGGCCAGGGGCGTGCGGCCGGTGAGGCTCAGCCGCAGGACCAGACATTGGGCCTTCTCGTTCTCACCGGCAACCTGCTCAGCGCGGCGGCGGACGGTGCTGTAGATGGCCTGCTCGGCCTCGTGCTCGTGGGTGAGGTCGGTCAGGTCGATCGCGGCCTGCTCATAGATGATGGGCGAGCGGGGCCGCTGCACGGGTGTGTGAATCCGGCCGGCCCCGACCTCGGCCAGCCACGGCCCGTGGTGGCCGGTCTCGCCGGGGTCGAGCGCCTGCGGTGAGCCGGGGTAGAGAACGAACGGCCGACCTTCGGGCGCGATCAGCCGCGGGGCGTGGATGTGGCCCAGCAGCCACCCGGCCACGGGCAGGCCCTGGAGCCGGGCCAGCTCGAGCGGGCCGTAGGGGCTGGCGGGGTTGTCGAGGTCGCCGTGGACCATGCCCAGCACCGCGGCACCGTCGCCGCCGCCTTCGCGGATCGGATAGTCGTGCAGGGGGTTCTGCGTGACGTAGCGCTGCGGGAACGACCAGCCATCGATGTGCAGCACCGTGCCGTCGTGCTCGATGCTCAGCCGCTCCCACACCCCGCCACGGCCCAGCAGCTTGAAGGCCTCGGGCGGGAACTGATCGGCCAGGCGGCCGAGCACATCGTGGTCGTGGTTGCCCGCCACGGCCACGGTGCGGATGCCCCGCTCGGCCAGGCGGCCGATGCCGCGCTCCAGCGGCCCGATGGCCTCGAAGAAGCGGTTGTCCTGATCGGCCACATCTCCGCTCAGACAGACCACCGCCACCCGCTGCTCGATGGCCAGTTCGACGATATCGCCCCACCCCGCGGCAGCGTAGGCCATCTCGGCAGGCAGGTCATCCGGCCACCGCGCCGAAGCGCGGCCGATGTGCAGATCACCGCAAAACAGCAACTTCAAACCGGGCCCTCCCGTTAAACCACGCCCCGCCCACCCCGGCGCAGCGGCGCGACCCTTGTGCCCCCCAGTGTACCCGAGCGGCGCGGGCGGGTGGAGAGGGTTTCGTACAAATCTGGCGATGCCCGACGGTGATCCGAAGCCGGTTACAGGCGACCAGGTTCCTGCCAACGATCCGGCGAAACTTGCCCCAGCCGCCGGGCCGGATGCGCCAGACACACTACCCATTCATGCTCACCCGGATCAGCGCGAACTGGCGGCTGGCGTTCATGGCCACACGGAGATGCCCGCCGGCGAACGATGTTGTGGCCTCGCCTGACAGCACTTCACAGCGGGCACCGATGGCGGCAAGGCCCGGGATGGCCAGTTCGGCCTCATCCTGATCGTTCAGTTCACGGAAGACCAGCGCGTAAGCGCTTCGGCCATCCTGCGCCACCGCGGCCAGCCCCGTCCACTGCGTGCCGTCCGGGGGGCGGCCGATGGGGACGATCGTGCCGGCGAAGATCGCTTCGCGGTGCTGCTTCCACACGGCCACCACCGGCGCCATCTGCCGGCGCAGCGCTTCGGACAGGTTCGACACCTCCATCCACGCCAGGGGGTTGGCGAACATCACCGTGGCGAACAGGTACGCCGCCGGCCATTGCGAAGGAGCCAGCGGGTCGGCCTCGTAGAGCGCGCAGTTGCGCTCGGGGTTGAGAAACTCCAGGCGCAGCCGCGCCGGGTCCACCCACGGCGCCAGCATCCACAGGCTGCGCAGCGTCTGGTGTGGCCAGTAGCGGTGCCAGTCGGTGTAGCGGTTTTCCAGAAACAGCGGGCCGACCTCGATCTCACCGTAATAGCCCGGCCGCACCTGTGCGGTGACGTCCAGGTCGAAGCCCACCTTGCCCTGCGACTCGGTGAGCACCGCATCGAAGAATGCGTGCAGATGGCGCTGTGCCGCTCGCGTGGTGGCCTTGACGCCATCGATCTTGAAGTGGCCGACATCCAGCCGCCGGTGCAGTTGCAGCACCGTGTCCGCATCACGGCGCCATTGGGCAAAATCCCCGGATGAATCGGGCGCAAACCAGAGGCCGATGCCCACGCCCCGGCGCTGCGCCGCTTGCACCACCGGCTCGAGCCCGTTGGGAAAACGCTGCGGATGCACCGACCAGAACTGCGGATCAGCGGCGTAGAAGCCTTCCCACACGCCACCTTCGGCCGCGGCCAGCGCCGAGTTCTGTGTCACCCCCTTCTGCCAGCCATCATCGAGCTGGACCACATCGACCCCGAGCTGCGCTGCGGCCTCGATCTCGGCGTGGATGAACGTCTCGTTCATGCGGCTGTCGCGCGAGCGGTCGCCCCAGGTATTGCTCAGCAGCCTCACGTCGCGCTGCGGGTCCACCCGGCGCAGCTCACGCTGCCACCGCTGCATCGCCGCGATACGGCCGAATTCGCCGCCCTCGTAACAGATCAACGTCAGCCAGTCACCGGGGCCGGCCTCTTCAAAGCCGTGGCCCCACAGCTCGACATGGAATCCCTTCGAGGCGGGCCGGACCGTCAGGTCGGCCTCCGGCCGAACCGGCCTTGCATGAGGCAGCGGTGCCTGGCGGACGAAGATCAGACCCGCACCCGTGAGGGTCTGCTCGATGATGAACACGTTGCCGCACAGCGCCAGGGCCGCCTCCGCCGGATGCAGCAGCCATGAGCGCGGGTGGACAAGTTCATTATGCACATCCGTGCAGTCGCGAAGCTCGATCTGCATCAGCCGCAGGTGCTGATGGGCCAGCGCGAGGGCTTCGAGCCTGTCCGGCGGCGGGGACTGGCCGGCCAGGGCCTGGCGCGATGCTGCGCCGTCGGCGTCGGCCTCGACCCCGCTCGGGGCGGTGCCACGGTGGCGCGGCCCACGCGGGGCAGGGGTGGGCCCACCGCCACCGGCCACTTCAAGCAGGCGCATGTCGATCGCGGGGGCACGCTCGTGGATGCGAAATTCGATGGCCACGGCATCACGCTCGCCCTCGAGCCGCACGACCGCGCGCAGCGATGGACCACAGACGCCATCCCCCGGCTGCTCCCGTATGTGCAGTGTCATTCGCCGCGCTTCGCCCCCCATGCCGCGCGGCGGGATGGGCGAAGCAAGAGCGCCCTGCCCCTGCGCATCGGACAGCCACTCGCCCTGCCCCTGCTGCTCGATGCTCGAAGGTTCGAGCAGGCCATCCACCAGGCGCCAGCGCCGCGTGAAATAGCGGTTGGCGACGACAAGTTCATTGCCGTCAATTTCCGCACGACAGGTCGAGCCGGACGGGCCGCCATCCGCGGCGTGAGCTTGCACAGGCATGCGCAGCACTATAACGCCGCACCGCGCCCAAACAAGCAGGGCGGCATGCAAGGCGCCCTTTCCTTCGGGACCTGGCCGGGGCGACGGCGTTGTCCGCGGGGCTCAGCTCCAGCCCTTGCCGTTCTTGCGGGTGCCGCAGATCGAGACCTCGATGCCCAGGGCGTCGGCCATGGCGGCCTTGGTCAGCAGGGCCTGATCGGCGGCGGCGGCATCCTCGGCGTAGACGCACTGGATGTGGTTGCTCTGGTGTTTGGCCATCATCTGGTCGCGGCTGACGCCGTAGGTCACCGCGTGCATGATCGGCCACTGGTAGGTCGTGGCCTGCCAGCGCCGCTCGGTCTCCTCGCGGGGCAGTTCGACCACGCCGGCGCGGCCGAGGTCCATCCGCAGGCGCCCGCCGCGATGGCGCGTGCCGTCGATGTAGATGCGCGACCAGACGATCTCGCCCGGCTTGCTGATGCCGCGGAGCGTACCGCCGCCGAGGCGGAAGTACATGTAGGGCTGGCGGTGGCTGTCGGCGCCGCGCCAGCCGTCGATGAAGTGGGCCGGCGGGGCTGAGCCGGAGATGAGGAACACCCACACGTAGTCCTCGACCGTGCCCGAGCGGTCCGCATCGCCCCATCGCAGGTCGTGCAGCGTGTTCTCCACCGGCTGGCCCAGGGCCTTGTGCACGCGGTAGGTCATCAGCCCATCCAGCCCGGCGCACTGGTCGACCTCGTTGAAGTGCGGCAGCGGCTCGCCCGCGTAGAGCTCGCGCCGGCCGTCGCGCGACATGGCCGCGGGGCGGTCGGCGTTGTTGAGCGTGCCCTCGACCAGGTCGGAGGCCGGCAGCAGGTCCTTGAGCCCCTGCTGGTACTGGATGCCGATGGTGTGGCAGCCGAAGTCGTCGGCGATGCGAAGGGCGGCGATGTACATCTTGCACTGCCACAGCACCTGCTGCTCGGTCAGGTGCTCCTTCTCATCGGTGCCGAAGTGGAACTTGAGGCCCTTCTGCTCGTACCAGCGGCGGACGGCCTGCGCCTCGGCATCGGAGACCTGTGTGGTCTCGTAGTACAGCGCCGACTGGGACAGCCGCTCCTTGTACACGCCCGTGGGGTGCAGCAGGTGGTCGGGAATGATGGCGTTGTACATGCCCATGCAGCCTTCATCGAACACGCCCATGATGGCCTTGTTCTTCTGAAGATCACCGGCGAGCTGTTTGGCCGCCTTGCGCACCTTGCCGGGGACCTTGACATCCTCGAAGGCGGTCACGTGCGGGGTCTTGTGGCGGAACGAGCCCTTGGCGATCCACCTGTCCAGGGCGCTGGTGAACAGCTTGTCGGTGAAGTCCTCGCTCCAGATCGTCGAGTATTTCACACCCGCCTTGGTCAGGCTGCCGTTGAGGTTGAGTATCCCCACCAAACCGGGCCAGGTGCCCGACCAGTTGGCGACGGTGAGGATCGGGCCCTTGTGCGTGACCAGGCCGTGGAGGATGTGGTGGGAATACTGCCAGACCGATTCGGCCACGATCAGCGGCGCCTTGGGGTCGATCTCGGCAAAGACGTTCATCCCCTCGGCCTGCGAGCCGATGAAGCCGTGCTTCTGATCGGCCTTGTAGGGGTGGGCGCGCACGAGTTGGCCGCCTGCGTTGGCCACGGCCTGGGCGAGGGTCTTCTCCATCTCGTGCTGCGCGGCCCAGCAGTTCTGGTTGGCGCTGAGGCGCAGGTCGCCGTTGGCCACCAGCAGGATCTGGCCCCTTTTTGCGTTGACGGGCGTGGACGGTTCGGCAATGTCGTAGACAGGCATGGCAGGCTCCGATGGGATAACGGCTTGCAGGTTCACCCACGATCACGCCGCCCGCCCCGCGCGGCCGGCGCGACCATCATAACCGCCCGACCCGGCAATATGGAAATCCAGGTGGGGAAGCGAGGCGGGGCGGGGGAGCGCGGGCTTTCAGCCCGCACCGGCTGCTCCCCCAACACGGGGCGGGGGGGCGACATCGCACACCGCAGCGCGGCCGAGGCGGGAAGAAGGCAAGCGGGAAAGGTGGCAGGCTGGAAGCCTGCACCACAATAGCCGGCGGCGTGACGGTGCCGGGTGCCACCCGCGGCTCGCCCACCCGTGCCTGCCCCCTGAGCCAAGGCCACCGGCAGGCAAGCAGCCAGCAGCACCCGCTCCATCCTGGGCCTCTTTCGGCCACGAATCCCGGGCACACCCCTGCCGCTCCCCCGGGCCGCACCGCCTCCCGACGGCCCGCCACGATTGGCCTACAATCGCCGCCATGAGCAGCCCGTTCGCCCTCCAGCGTGGCACCAACGTCTCGCACTGGCTCAGCCAGAGCAAGCGCCGTGGCGCCGAACGTCGTGCGTTCTTCAGCGAGGATGATGTCCGCCGCATCGCCGGCTGGGGCCTGGACCACATCCGCCTGCCCATTGATGAAGAGCAGATGTTCCACGAGGATGGCACCCCCGATGAGGAGGCCTTCGACCTGCTGACCAGCGGCCTGCGCTGGGCGCTCGGTCACGGGCTGAACGTCGTAGTGGACCTGCACATCCTTCGCAGCCACTACTTCAACGATGCCCAGGAGCCGCGGCTCTACACCGACCCGGCAGAGGCCGATCGCTTCGCCGACCTGTGGCGGACCCTTTCGCAGCGGATCGGCGACGCCCCGACCGACCGCGTGGCCTACGAACTGCTCAACGAGCCGGTGGCACGCAGCGCGGCGGGGTGGAACCGGGTGTACCCACACCCCTACCGGGCCATCCGCGAGCGCGAGCCGCAGCGCACCATCGTGCTGGGCTCGAACCACTTTCAGTCGCCCAACACCTTCGATGAACTGGAGGTGCCCGAGGATGAGAAACTGATTCTCAGTTTTCACTTCTACCACCCTATGTTCATCACCCACTACCGGGCGCGGTGGACGCCGTGCGGGCCTTACGATGGCCCGATCCAGTACCCCGGCCCGCCCGTGCCGCCGGAAGGGGTGCTGATGATGGATGAGGACTACCGCCGCCAGCTCGATGCCTGGCACGACTGGAACCAGCCGGCAGGCCCGGACCTGATGCGGCGGTTGATCCAGAAGCCCCTGGCCGTGGCCCGGCGGATGGGCCTTGGGCTCTACTGCGGTGAGTTCGGCTGCCGCGACGTGGTGCCCCGCGCCATCCGCCGCGCGTGGTATCGTGACTTCCTGGGCGTTCTTGAGGAAAACGGCATCGCCTGGGCCAACTGGGACTACCGCGGCGGGTTCGGCATCATCGATGCCCAGGGCCACGACAGCGGCATCCTGGACCTGGTGACGGACCGGTAGAGAGCGGGGCGGCACCGTTCATCCGGCAGGCAGGCCGATGGCATGGGTGTGCTCTCCATGTGCGCGACCGACTACCGGGTACACCATCGCAGATGCAGCGATAAGGGGCCGCGTGGTCAGGTCAGGCTGTCCCCTGTCGGGCGCATGTTGAGATGAGGCAGTGGCGCCTTGAAACTGGGCTGGAATCGGGTATGGTGAGGTTAGGTGGGTTCGTGGTCACGGGCGACGTCATCATATATTGAGACCGGAAGGGCCGATGCGCCAGCCGCAGGTCCAACAGGATTGGCCCGAGTTGGCCGCGCTTCGCCGGGCGTGGTCGGGGTATCCGCCGGCGCCCGATCTGCGACATTTGCTGAAAGGGGAGGTGCTTGAGGATGCTCGCCGTGTCGCCAGCCTGGTCGCGCTGGACCTCGAGCAGCGCAGGCGGCTGAACCTCCCCGCGGACTTCGATCACTACCGGCAGGTCCTGCCACCGGCTCAACTCGCCGCGGGCGCGCCGGCGGCCGGTGAGATCATCCGGATGGCGGTGTGGCGTGGCGCGGAGCCGCAATCGCTGTTGCGGATGCTGGGTGAGTCCTACGCCTCCGACATCCGCCGGGCCGAGATCGCATACAGTGCGATGCCCTCGTCGCTTGCAGCCACGGCGGGGGCCACGGCCTCATCATTGTCGCAGGCCACACCACCCGCGGCGGAGCCCAGCGCCGGGGCAGGCGCGCCGGGCGGGCCGGCTGGCGAAGCGCCACCCTCGGCGGCGGGGGCGCTCCCACCAAGGCTTGGGCATTACGAGTTGCTGGAGGAGATCGGCCGCGGCGGCATGGGCGTGGTCTACAAGGCGCGCGACGATCGCCTGGACCGCATCGTCGCACTGAAGATGATCACCATGGGGCCGCTGGCATCGACCTCCCTCATCGCCCGTTTCTACCGTGAGGCCCAGGCCGCAGCTCAGCTGAACCATCCCCACATCGTGCCGGTTCACGACTTCGGCTGTGAAAACGGCTACCACTACTTCGCCATGGGCTACGTCGAGGGCCGCAGCCTTGCCGACCGGCTGACCGAGGGGGTGGTGGCGCCGCGCCATGCGGCTGAACTGATATGTAAGGTGTCCGGGGCGATCGCCTATGCCCACGCACAGGGTGTGATCCACAGGGACCTCAAACCCGGCAACATCATGATCGACAGGCGGGGCGAGGTGCTGGTGACCGACTTCGGCCTGGCCATGCGTCTGGGTGAGGATGATCACCTGACTCATACCGGTGATGTGATGGGGACGCCGGCGTATATGGCGCCGGAGCAGGCGCGTGGGGAAACGCAGCGCGTGGGCGCAGCGGCGGACGTCTATGCCCTGGGCTCGCTGATGTACCACATGCTCACCGGCCGCGCCCCGTTTCAGGCGGCATCCCGCCACGAGACGATCCGGCAGGTGATCGAAGAGGACCTGGTGCCTCCGCGTCGTCTGAACCCGGCCGTGGACCGGCAGCTCGATCTGATCTGCTGCACGGCGCTACAGAAGGAGCCCCGTCACCGGTTTCCATCGGCACAAGCCATGGGCGATGATCTTGATCGCTACCTTCGCGGCGAACCGATCCGTGTACGCTCGGTGAGCCTGTGGGAGCGGTTCAAGCTGTGGGTTCGCCGGCCCGAGCGCATCCGGGACGCCGGGGCTTATGCCATGTTCCTGTCGATCGTTCTTACCATCTGGGTACTGCATGGGATCGGCGCCATTCTGATCGGCTGGCCGCGCCCGCTGGGCCCGGAAGCGATCTGGAACCTTGTGCTGACCGGCGCATTCTTTTTCTTCCCCTGCCTGCTGACCGGATGGTGGGTCATGCAGAAGCGATTGACAGGAATCGTTACGGGTCTGCTATTATGGTCGACCATACTCGGTGGAACGACCACATTTCTTCTGGGTGTCGAACGCTTTTTCATCGTGAGTGCCTCCATGGGCGGGGTGTACGATTCACCGGTCGTGTACGCTCCAACGTTCACGCTCGTCGGCATTCTCGCCCTGCTGGCGTGTATCGGCCACGTCCTCGCCCTGATCGCCTATCGCGCCAATCGCGAGCGGCTTCAACGCCTCCAGTCGACGAGGCGGACTCGCTGAGCCGGCGCTGAACCTTCCCCCGTTGCCATCGTCCGCTCGACGATTGACCATCATCGCGGTTTCACCGCCCCGCCCGCCTTCGCCACAACGCCCGCCAGGCCAGGTGCGTGGGGCGGGCATCGTTGCCGCTGAAGCGGGCGCGTTCCAGGCGGTGCAGTTCGAAGTGGGGCTCGATGGCTTCGATGATCTGCCTTGCGGTGAGCTGCGGTGGGCCCTGGACATCCTCGGGGCGGGGTTCATCGGCGTTGCCGCAGAGCATCAGCCACCAGCCGCCTTCGGCCAGGGCGGCGGCGAGGTGCTGGGCCATCCGGGGCCGGTCGGCCTCGGCCAGGCTGTGGAAGCAGCCGCGGTCCAGGGCCAGCCCCG
>PUMS01000070.1 GCA_003551485.1 Phycisphaeraceae bacterium
CATCGATGTCGACCACGTGCTGCACTACGTGATCAACGGCCACAACTACAACAACGAACGCGAGCGCAACGTGGATGGCACCTGGAGCAACGCAAGGCCAAGATACGTCGGGGTCACGCGGATCGAGGCCCTGCCCCACAGCCCCAGCGAACTGCTCTACGTCACCGAGGGCAACTTCGACAACCTGCGGCCCGACACGCAGTTCTACCGCCACGATATCTTCAACGTCGGCCACATGCCCTTCGGCCACGGCGGCAACGTGCACAACAACCCGCGGATGATCCACGCCCACGATGACCGCCACCAGGGGCGGGTGCCGATCCTCTTCTTCGACAGCCACGTCCAGGTGCGATACCTCGAACCGGATTCGGTACCGCCCACGCTGCTCCTGCCCTGACCGCCGCCGCGACGTCGGGCCCGTGAAGGCGCGCAGCCTCAACTGGAATGACCCCATGACCTCATTCAACCATTGGAATCGGCCCCATCGCGCGACGGGTTCGCAGGGTTTCACCCTGATCGAACTGTTGGTGGTCATCTCGATCATCGCGCTGCTGGTCTCGCTGCTGCTGCCGGCGCTGGCCGCGACCCGGCGAGCGGCGCTGGAGATGCAATGCGGTGTGAACGTGCGGACGCTGACGCAGACAGTGGTCAGCTTCGCTGCCGACCATCGCGACTGGCTGCCCAACATGGGAACCGGCGCTGTGGATGCCCGCGATGGGGGCCATACTCATGCCTACTGGATCCGCCGCTTCTGGCGCGACCACCTGGTCGAGCACTACGGCCTGGAGCGCGACAAGCTCTACTCGCCGACCAACGATCGCTGGAACCGCGATGACTTCTGGAACTACAGTTCCAGTCACACGGTGATCAGCTACTACTACTTCGGCAACCGTCCGGGCATGGAAGGGGTACTCGAGCAGATTCAGCGCGACAACCCGCAGGCGCGGGCGCCGCTGTTTCCGCGGCGGGTGACCGATGATGCCCATGCGCCCTATCTCGTGACCGACCTCAACCGCCACTGGCCGGCCAACAGCGGCTCGTTCATCTCACCCAACGACCCCAACCGCTGGGGGGCCAATCACCTCTACATCGACGGTGACATGGTCATCGGTTCGCACGTTGGACGCATCGATGGCAGCGTACGCTGGATCGCGGGTGAGAAGGTCCAATCCCGCTTCACCTACAGCGGCGTGCGCTATTTCTGGTAGGGCCGATGGCGGCCGGCCGGTGGCGCACGCATTCTCATGGCAGGGCAGAATATGGTGTTGTCGGCCCCTCCCCATGCCGATTTCCGTTTTCTGCCTGCCTTTTTTCGTATCAGTAAAGATGGGGACCGTTCGGCCTCATTCCCGTGCGCCACGCATCGGCCGTCGACGCCGGCGATATGATTTCCAGCATGCAGTGATGCAATAGCCGGCGCCGCCAGGACGTTGCCCCGCTATGACAAGGTCGTGTTGGATCGAACCGTTCACCAATCGTGTCCAAAGATCAGCTTCGGGAGGTCTTTCATGCCATGCAACGCCGTGTTCGGTCCGATGGCCCTGCTCGCCGACAGGTGACCGTGTGACCGAACGTGGTCTGATGATCCAAGGAGCGACAGCATGCGAAACGATCGGTGGACGGTGAGCGCGCAGCGCCTGACTGGACTTGCTGCCGTACTGTGTCTGGCCTGGGGCTGGGGGGCGATGCCGGCGGCGGCCGATGCCGCGGCCGGGGTCGAGTTGATCGACGAGCAGACCCCCTGGCGGGCGTACCTGGTGCAGGGTCGCCTGCCGCTGAAGGCGGAGGAGGGCCTGCGGCTGCGCGAGCGCCGCGCGGCGTGGGACTTCGAGTACGGCGGGCATGACCGCGAGGTGGTGATCACGCCCGTCCCGACGCGCCGCAACCCGGACCCCGAGCCGGAGGTGGTCGACCTCGACCGGCGAAATCCCCACTACACCGTCCTTCCACCGCCTGACTGGACGGATGCTGACTTCGATGACATCCACTGGCCGCGCTACCAGACGGATGAACTGTCGGACTTTCTGGGCGACTACGGTGTGCCGGCGGGGGCACGCGGCCCGGTGGCGCTGCATCTGCGGACCCGCTTCGGCGTGTCCGATCCTGAACGTGCCACCGATCTCGAACTCGCCGCCACTGGCCTGGGCGGGGCCGTGATCCACGTCAACGGGCAAGAGGTCGGCCGCGCTTACCTGCCCGAGGACGATCCCCACGCCCTGGCCTTCGCCCACAGCTACCCCGAGCCGGCTTATGTCGATGAGTACGGCGAACTTCTGCCCGGCGCCTCAGGGCAGCGGCCGGGCCTTGGCGAGCTGGACCTGACCCCGATCGAGGTGCCCGAGGAACTGCGCGAAAACTACGAGCAACGCATTCGCAGCTTCACCATCACGATTCCCCCCGACCTGCTGCATCGCGGGGCGAACGTGCTGGCGGTCGAGTGGCGCACCGCGCCGCATCGCCGCGGGGGGGCCGGCTGGAGCCACCTGGGCGTGCATCGTATCGCGCTGACAAGCGACAGCGGCGACGGGGCGATCGCCTACCGCGAGGCCATCGCCAGCACGCACCTCTGGAACGCGGCGGCCGAGGAGCAGATCACCAGCGACCGGGCACAGCAATCGCTTGTGCAGCGGCGCTGGCACTGGAGCATGTACTGGGCGCGCGGCATGCCGGTCCGCGGCACGCAGATGGGCAATCCCTTCGATCCGCTCCGCCCGCTGCGCATCCTCGTGCCGCGCGGCGGGATGGGCAGCGGGCAGGTGGTGATCAGCGACCTCGATGGGCTGCACGAGCTTTCGGCAACGATGGGCGAACTGAGCGGCCGGGATGGCGCCGTGCTGAAGGCGCGGTCGGTGAGCACCCGGTACGCAGCGCAGCCCGATGACCTGCATCACTGCGACGTGCTGATGCCCGAGCCGCCGGACGGCGCCGGGACCGTTCCCATCTGGACGATCATCGAGGCCCCCGCCGGCCAGGCGCCGGGCTGGTACACCGGCACGCTGAGCGTGCGGGGCAACGGCCGGTCGTTCCAGGTGCCCGTGCAGGTGCTGGTCAGCGGGGCGACGCTGCCTCCGCCGCACGAGTTTGCCGACGTCAGCGTGCATCTGACCCAGTCGCCCAGGACCGTGGCGATGCACTACGACGTTGAGCCCTGGTCCGATCGCCACTGGCAGTTGCTCGAGCCTTCACTGAAACTGTTGGGCCAGGCGGGCAACGAGGTGCTCAACGTGCCGGTGATCCTGAGCAACTTTCCCGCCGCCTTCCGGCCGGGGCAGCCGGCCCGAAGCGAGTCTTCCCAGACCTGGCGTCAACCCCTGATCCGGTGGGTGAAGGGCGACGAGGGCCGGCTGCGGCCGGACTTCGAGGTGTTCGACCGGTTCCTGGACCTTTACGTGGAGCACGTCGGGCCGCCCCGGGCCATATCGCTGTGGCTGTGGGAGCCGGGGTCGGCCGTCGAGCTGGCCCAGGCCTACGAGGGGCGCCGCGAGCACAGCGTCGAGACCGAGGCCAGAACCCCGGGCGTACTGGTGCAGGTCTGGGACCCACAGACCGGCCGAGCGCATCAGCACACGGCGCCGGGACTGCTCGACGACGACGCCGAGGCCTTCTGGCGGCCCATGCTCGAGGGCGTACGCCGGCGCGTGCAACAGCGCGGCTGGGATGAGCGCATCATCATGCTCGGCTTCGGCAGCGATGTCCGCCCCGGTGAACGCACCGGTCGGCGCGTGCGCCAATGGGCTCCCTACGCCCGCTGGGACCTGCTTTCGCACTTCAGCGGCGAGACGCCCGGCCGCAAGGACGATGGCCGCTACATCGCCACCGGTGGGCTGGAGGTCGGCATCCGACGATACCCGTGGCTCCGCTTCCGCCGGGTGCTCAGCGCCGAGCAGTTGGAGGGGTGGCTCAACTCACCGCCCCAATACGTGGACCTGCCGACGGCGCGCTGGCAGCATCAGCCCTGGTCGCCGCCGTTTCTATATCGCACGCTGCCGCAGATGTGGGGCCGGCTGGGTCACCTGGGCCTGGACTTCTGGCGGGCCGGCCG
Organism: Phycisphaeraceae bacterium; assembly: GCA_003551485.1. Classification (GTDB taxonomy): domain Bacteria; phylum Planctomycetota; class Phycisphaerae; order Phycisphaerales; family Phycisphaeraceae; genus B1Sed10-187. The sequence continues at coordinate 4,043 of PUMS01000070.1, forward strand.
CGAGTCCGGCCCGCGCAACAGTTCCTTCTTCTCGCACGTCGATGCGTTGACGGTGCCCGGTCCGCAGGGGGCATTGCCCACGGTCCGCTTTCAGATGCTCCGCGAGGGCGTGCAGGATACGCACATCCGCCTGGCCATCGTCCGCGCCTGCCTCGAACTCGCCGAAGACCAGCGCGAGCCCTACCGGCAACTGCTCGATGAGCTGCGCGGCCGGGTCGGCCACGGCCATGGCTACCTCAGCCAGCACGAGCTTCAGTTCGACTGGCCCGGTTACATCGCCCGCCTGCACGAAGCCCTGGCGGAGCTGACCGGCCAGTCCATCGACGCCCGGTGGGACCAGCCACCCGGCCGGGAGTAGAACGGAGGGCCGCGACATGACACGTACGCGATGGTCGCCAGCGAACCCACGGACCGGTCGTCATCAGCAGCACCCGCATGGAGATCGGGCCATGACGCTGGCCGGGTTCGGGCCGTACCCGCCACGTTCGCCCCGCACACGGGTCGGGCGCATCGGCCCACAGGTGGAAGCCGATGCCAGGGCCGCCTGGACCACGGCATGGAAGCAGCGAACCGGCCGACGCAACTGCGAACGGCGATTGACAGGAGACTCACAATGCAACAGCGAACCGGAACAACCCATCGAGCGACCCCGCGGCGGCGGGCCGGTGGAACAGTCATGATCACCGCAGCGCTGATGCTGGCCGCGACCCATCCGGGCGTGCCACCGTTGCCCGGGTTGGCCGGCGGACCGTCCGCGGCGGCGGCCGGCCCCGCGCCGGTCGAATACTACGTCAGCAGTTCCACCGGCGATGACGCCAACCCCGGAACGAGCCCGGAGAGGCCGTGGCAAACCCTGGCCCGGGTGATGGAACACCGGGATTTCGCGCCGGGAGACGCGATTCTGCTGCGGCGCGGCGACACCTGGAACGAACGCCTGCGCCTCACCCTGCGCGGCGAGGAGGGCAGGCCCATTCGCCTGGGGGCCTACGGCGAGGGGCCTCGTCCGCACATCCGCCGCAACGGCCACCACAGCGAGTGGTGCATCATCCTCGACGATCCGTGGCACATCGTCGTCGAGGACCTCACCCTCTCCCACGCCGGGGCCGGCCTGTGGGTGGGCGGGCGTCCGCGCGACATGCAGTACGATCCGCAAAGCGTTCCCCCTTCCGGGCATGTGACCATCCGCCGTCTGGTGACCCTGGAAATGGACGGCCTGTATGCGCACATTGGGGGAAGACCTCACCAATCGCCCAATCGTGCCGAAGGGTACAACGATGGTTCCTACGGCATCGTGATCGGGGACTACCGTCGCACCCATGGTCTGACCATCGAAAGGGTCCGGATCGAGGACTGCGAAATGAGCCGTTCCGCCGCCGGGCTTGAAATGCGGCGGGTCAGGGATGTGCGGGTGCATCGCTGCGTTTTTCGCGACAACACCAAACCCGACCATTCGTGGAACAGCATCTTCATCGCCGGGCTTGAGCAAGCGGTCTTCGAGCGCCTCATCATCGACCGCGGCGCCCATTCCGCTCAGTTTGGCACGACCGCCTTTTTCCTGGCCAACGACACGAACGTGACCATTCGGGGCAGTTGGATCATCAACACCCCCGAGTCCAGTTCGAATGATCGGGCCGGGATGAGCTGGGAGCATAGCGGCGCGGGCTACGTGGTCGAACGCTGCACCTTCATCAACAACGCCGGTGCTGCGATCCAGTTCCTGCGGAACCCGGGGGGCAGAAGCGATACCACGGGCATTCGGGTGGAGGGCAACCGATTCGTCGCCAATCAGGCCGCTCCACCGGGTCACAATCTCAGGGGCCGTAACCACAGTCAACTCGGCCAGGTCATGGCATCGTCGTGGGGCCGAAACAATCGTCCCGAAGGCGCCATCGTGAACAACGTCTTTTTCAACGGTCCGGGAGTGCCGCGTGACCTTCCGCTGGTCACCTGTGGCATCGAGGAACAGGAGTTGAAACTCAAGGCGGAGGGCAATGTCCGCAAGGAGAGTGCCGAGGCGGTGTTCGAGGCCCTTCCACTGGACGACCCGCCCCAGATCACCCAGGCACAGGCGGAAGTCCGCGAGGACGGCTCGGCCCGTTTCCGTGCAACGGTCGGGTTAACCGATACCGATACTGACAAGCGACCCCCACAGGTGTTCTGGGAGCAGATATACGGGCCTTCGGTGGTCGCCTGGCAGAAGAACGGCGCCGATGCGACATGCACCGGATTGGTGGCGGGCGAGTACCTGTTTCGCCTCGTCGTCGAGGATGGCACATGGCTGGAGACCCGCCTTGTCGACCTGGCCGTCCAGTGATCGCCACTCGTGCATCCCTGGGCATGATCGTGGAGCGAATGCCCGGGAGCCGGTGCCGTGTCATCCTGAACCGGCCATCGGCCGGAGCGGCTTGCGCACCAGGCATCCCAAGTGTTCTGGACAGATGCGTTGGCGCGGCAGTCCACGTTGAAAGGAGCAAATGACCATGGCCGGACCTGAACCGGCGTTTCGAGGTTGCCGGCCGCGGCTTCGGCTGCCGGTCTTCTGGGCGGCGGCGATGCAAGTGCGGCGGGCCTGGCAATCCACGGATGCGTTGCAGCGTTGGGGCATACGTGCATCGGGTGCGGAACCTTCGATGCGGGCGGCGCCTTGCCGCCGGGCCGTTGCAGGGTGACGGCCGGGGAAGGGTGAAGGTCAACACGACAGGAGCCACGTGAAGATGAGTGATCACAGAGTCGCAATCACGCGCCGGCGGTTCCTCGCCGCCGGTGCGGCAACGGGTGCGGTGATGGGACTGGCCGGGCCGGCGGCCCTGGCGCGGGCGGATTCGCAAGGTCCTGCGGTGACCGCAGCGCAGGTGCGGCCGCCGGGGCCGGGCGCCTCGGCCAGCGACGTGTACGCGGCGACGGTGGGCGATGTCGATGTGCCCGTGGAGCGGCTGAACTTCGGCGATGGGGTCCACGTGCTGGCCTTCGCGGCGGAGTTTCCCGTCCAGGTGCGCATCCAGAGCAGGTACTGGTGGATCAGGACGGCGAAACTGCGGCCCGCCCGGCGGGCGCCGCAGGTGCAGATGAGCCAGGGCATGGTCTTCACGCTCCAGCGGCCCGAGCACCTGGTCATGGAGGTGCCCGGGTGGCCGCGTCTGCTGGTCTTCGCCAACGGCCTCGACGATGTCAAACGCGCTGCGCCGCAGGGCAGGAAAGTGACCTTTGAAGATGCCGGGGCGATCGAGAAATTCGAGAACGCCGACGCCGGAGGCCGGTCAGAGCGTGAGGACCCGCTCCAGGCGGCGCTGGACGGGCTGGGGGCCGATGGCGGGGGCACGCTGGTGCTCGGCGCCGGGAGCTACACCTACCGCCGCGGCGATGAACTGCCCCCGCTGGTGGTACCCGCGGGCGTGACGATGCACCTCGAGGCCGGGGCGCGGCTGAGTGGGCGGATCATCACCGTGCGCGGCGACAACGGCGGCATCACCGGCCAGGGCGTGCTCAGCGGCCGCGGCCTCAGCCGCGGGCCGCGAATGCAGCGAAACCACCGCTTCCTGCGCTTCCAGCGCTGCCGCAACGCCCGGCTCGACGGCGTGCGCATCGAGCAGGCGCCCTACTGGACGGTCTTCATCGCCGACTGCGATGAGGTGGCCGTGACCAATGTCAAGATCGTCAACATGTTCATGAACATGGTCCTGGCCAATGACGGTGTGGATATCGTCAACTCGCGGCAAGTGAAGGTGGACCGCCTCTTCTACCTCGGCGGCGATGATGCGGTGGTGGTCAAGGGCTTCGGCGGCTCCCGGCCGATCCGGGACATCCAGGTGCAGCGTGTCACCGCGCTGACCTCGTGCGCGGCGGCGAAGATCGGCACCGAGACGCGCGTGCCGGAGATCACCGATGTGACCTTCCGGGACATAGACGTGCTCGACTGCGGCCGGGCGGCGGCGATCATGGTGCGCGACGGGGCGCACACGCACAACGTGCGCTTCGAGAACTTCCATGTTGAGCGCGTGCGCGGGGCCAACCGCCAGCGCCTGATCGACCTGCTCATCGAACGGCGGGGAGGTCTGGGCCGCATCGAGAACATCCGCTTCAAAGACTTCGTGGCTGATGAACTGAGCGATTACCCGCCGCAGGTCCACGGCTTCGATGCCGAGCACCGCATCGCCGACGTCACCTTCCAGGGACTGCGCATCGGCGGGCGGCCGGTGCATCGGGCCGGGGATGGGGCCTTCGATGTGCGCTTCGCCCGCGACATCCGCTTCCTCGATGAGGAAGGGGGTGCCGCCGAGGCCGAGTCCCGCGACCACCGGCCGCAGTTCGAGCCCCAACCCCTGCCCGACGGGGCCGAGCCGAGCGCGGACATGCAACTTTGGCTGATCGTGCCCCCCGCACGAAGGCGCCAGGACCTGCCCGTGGCCGCGCCAGGTGAGGGAGAGGACGCCCACGCGGCGGCGTTCGCCTCGAGCCTGCCCGTGGCGCTGGACCTGGAGGTCGGCGATCGCATCCGCACCTGGCGGATCGACCCCGATGATGGCAGCGCCCGCATCAGGAGCGATGGCAATCGGGCGGCGATCATCCTGACCCGATACGGGCCGGTGACGCTGCGCATCGATGACCTTCCCCCGCTGCGCATCGATGCCCGGCCACTTCCCGACACCCCGGAACCCCCGGAATCCCCGGACGCCCCGGACACCCCCGATGCCCCCGATCCCGAGTCGGCACAGCCGCCGAACTGACCGGGCGTTGTCCTCACGCTGCCACCGCCGCGCCACCGTGGCCGCGGCATACCGAACATGAGGTTGAACATCATGCAGGAACAGGCACCCCGCCCGGCACTGACCCGCCGCGATTTTCTTGCCGCCACCGCGGCCACCGGTGCGGCGCTGAGCCTCAGCAGCGCGAACCTGGCCTACGCCTCCAGCGCCGATCCGGGCCAGGCGCAAAGGGGTCTGGCGCCGCCGCGGCTGCCAGCCCCGGGTACCGCGGTCAGCGATGTCTACCGCGCGATTATCGGCGGTGTCGATGTGGCGGTCGAGCGGCTGAACTTCGGCGATGGCCTGCACGTGCTGTGGTTCGCCGCGAAGTTCCCGGTCGAGGTGCGGCTGCGCTGCCTTTACAACCGCGTGCCCTCGGCACAGGTGCGGCCGGTGCGCGATGCGCCACCGTTCGAGTGTCGCGGCCAGGAGGTCATCTTCACCCTCGACCGCCCGCGCCACCTGGTGGTGGATATCCCCAACTGGCCGAGGGTCGTGGTCTTCGCCGACAGCGATGAGGACGTGGCGCGGACCGCGCCGAGCGGGGAGGTGACGAGGTTCGACGATGCAGCGGCGATCCAGCGCTACGATGCACCGGGCTTCTCCTGGCAGCCGGATGGCGATGAGCCGCTCCAGGCGGCGCTGGACGCCCGCGCCGCCGCCGGTGGCGGCACCGTCGTGCTCGATCCCGGACTGTACGAGTACCCGCGCGGCGATGACACCCCCCGCCTTGTCGTCCCCGCCGACGTCACGTTGCATCTCGAGCCCGGAGCCACGCTCGCCGGGCGCCTGATCGCCGTGCGCGGCGACAACGCCGCCATCACCGGCCAGGGTGTGCTCAGCGGCCGGGGGCTCAGCCGCGGGCCGCGGATGCAACGAAACCACCGCTTCCTCAGCCTCGAACGCGGCCGGAACATGCGCCTCGACGGCGTACGGGTCGAGCAGACGCCCTACTGGGCCGTCTTCATCGCCCAGTGCCAGGACGTGCAGGTGACCAACGTCAAGAACATCAACATGTACCTGAACATGGTGCTGGCCAACGATGGGATCAACGTGGTCAACTCGCAGCGGGTGAAGGTGGACCGTTTCTTCTACTTCGGCGCAGACGATGCGGTGAACATCAAGGGCTTCGGCGGCCGCGCCGACATCCGCGACATCGTCTTCAGCAACGTCGTCTGCCTGACCAGTTGCGGCGCGGCGAAGATCGGCAGCGAAAGCGCGGCTCGAACCATCACCGATTCGGTCTTCCGCGACATCGATGTGCTTGATTGCGGCCGGGCGGCCCTGATCATGCTGTGGGACCCGGTCGAGGTGCGCGGCATCCGCTTCGAGAACATCCACGTGGAGCGCTGCCGCGGCAGCAACCGCCAGCGTCTGATCGACATCGTCATGGGCGACCCCGAGGCCAACCGCACCAACGACCGGGCGGTGCTCGAGGACATCGAACTGGTCAACTTCGCCTCGCGGGAAATGAGCGCCCGCCCCATGCGCATCGCCGGTCACAGCGCCGAGCGGCCGGTGCGCAACGTCACCTTCCGCGGCCTGGAGATCGCGGGCAAACCGGTCCGGACGGAAGACGATGCCGACTTCGAGATCTGCTTCGCCGAGAACGTGCGGCTGGTCGATGGCGATGGGAAGGCGCACGTGGCCCGTTCGCTGGACCGCCCGCCGGTCACCGGCGGGTACGACCCCTCGACGCACGGCCCGCCCGGACGTCAGCACGATGGCGATGATCGGCCATGATGCGCCCTGGTGCCAGGGCCGCGCCCCGGCGGCCACGGGCCACCCACAGGAGTACGACATGACGCGTGGCATCGACCGACGCCTGTTCTTGAAGGCCGCCGCCGGATGGGTCGGAGCCGGCGCGGCCGGTCCGTTCATCCTCGGGGCCAGCGG
>PUMS01000251.1 GCA_003551485.1 Phycisphaeraceae bacterium
CTTCCCTCACCCCCGGCCCCTCTCCCGGGGGGAGAGGGGAGTGAAGGCCCGATCGCCCATAAGCGATACGCATCATGCTTCCACGTGCCGACAACGGTTGATCGCCACTTGCCATGAGGGCCCCTCCGTGATTACAATGCCCGGCTCCACCGATGCGGCGGAGTCGCGGCCGATGGGGCATGATAGCGCCCTCGACCCCGCCGCGTGCACCACTGAAAGATACCCCCCGAGGTTGGCCATGGCTCACAAGAAAGGACAAGGCAGTTCCAAGAACGGCCGCGACTCGAACGCTCAGATGCGCGGCGTGAAGCTCTACGGCGGTCAGCGCGTCGCCGCGGGCAACATCATCGTGCGCCAGTGCGGCACGCGGTTCAAGCCCGGCTACCAGGTGGGTATCGGCCGCGATGATACGCTCTTCGCCCTCAGCGATGGCCGGGTCGAATTCCAGGGCCGACGGGTGCACGTCCGCCCCATGGAGAACTGACCGCGCCGGACGGGTCGGCCCCGCCCCTCGGCCCCGCCGCCGGGGTGCCACTGGTGGCTTGTCCACCAGTGCCACGACATCCGCCAGGGGCACTGGCCGGCAAGCACCCTGCGACGCACCGGCTGGAATTGCTGGCACCGCATCGCCGACCGACCCCCTCGCGGGTCGGTCTTGTCTTGCGGTGGCGGGCGGTTACTGTTGAAACGATCCCATGCTCGTTGATGAAGCACGCATCATCGTCCGAAGCGGCCGTGGCGGTGATGGTGCGCTCAGCTTCCGGCGCGAGAAGTTCGTTCCCAAGGGCGGGCCGGACGGCGGCGACGGCGGCGAGGGCGGCAGTGTGATCCTCGAAGCCCGTCAGGGGCTGGACACGCTGCTCGATTTCGCCGGCCGCCACCACTGGGAGGCTGAGAGCGGCCAGCCCGGAGGCGGCAGCCAGCGACACGGCAGAAGCGGCGCCGATCTCATCGTGCCCCTGCCACCCGGCACGCTGGTCTATGACGAGCAGACCGGCGAGTTGCTGGCCGACATGGATGAGCCGGGCCGCCGCATCGTCATCGCCCGCGGCGGGCGCGGCGGATGGGGCAACGAGCACTTCAAGTCCGCCACCAACCAGACGCCGCGAAAGACCACGCCCGGCGAGGTCGGTGAAGAGCGCCACCTGCGGCTGGAGTTGAAGCTGATCGCCGATGTCGGCCTCATCGGCAAGCCCAATGCCGGCAAGTCCACCCTCCTGGCCGCCGTCTCCCGCGCCCGGCCCAAGGTCGCCAACTACCCGTTCACCACGCTGGAGCCGAACCTGGGCATCGCTGAACTCAGCGGCCACCGCCGGATGGTGATCGCCGACATCCCCGGCCTGATCGAGGGCGCCCACACCGGGCAGGGCCTGGGCACGCGTTTTCTCAAACACATCGAGCGCACCAGCCTGCTGGTGCACCTTCTCGAACTCGAGCCCCAGGACGGCAGCGACCCGGTGGCCAACTACCGCGCCATCCGCCACGAGCTGGCCAGCTACAGCCCGGCCCTGGCGGCCAAGCCGCAACTGCTGGTGGTGACCAAGATGGACCTTCTGGGTGGTGAGGCGGATGCGAAGGTGGCCCTGGACCTGATCGAGCAGGCCGTCGGCCGCCGCGCGATGGCCATCAGCAGCGTTGCCGGCCGCGGGCTCGATGCGCTGTTGGAGGCCTGCTGGCAACGCCTGGAGCCGGACCGCGCCAGGGCGGTGAAGTGGTCCGCCGATCCGGCAGGGGGGTGAGATGGAACCCGCATCGCCGGGGATCGACCATGCGCCCGACCGGTCGCTTGACCCGTGGGTGTGGCCCATGCACGGGCGGGGCAAATCTGCGACAATGCAGCCGAGAAGGAACGGCAAGCCCCAGGCCCGCGCGCGATGCGCCGGGCGGGAGCTTGCCCCGCTGGATGTACCCATGGGACTGAATCTCCTTGCCATCAGCGCCGGCAACACGCGTACGTGCTTCGGCTCGTTTCTGGATGGACGGCTCACCGGGTGCGTGGCGATCAGCAACGGCGACGTGGACAACTTTCGTGCTGCCATCGAGGAGGCCTATGCACCGCTGAGCAGCCTCGACAGCACGCTGGTGCTGTTCGGCTCCGTTCAGCCGCGCATCACCGAGCGCATCCGCAAGTACGTGCCTCAGATCACGGGCCGGAAGGTGCTGCGCGTCGAGGAGGATGTGCCCATCCCCATCGGCCGGCAGCTCGACCCCGAGGCCATGGTCGGCGATGACCGGCTGCTCAACGCCGCCGCCGCGTATGACACGCTCAAGCAGGCATGTATCGTGGTCGATGCCGGAACCGCCGTCACCGTCGATTTCATCGACGGCGCGGGCACGTTCCACGGCGGGGCGATCGCGCCGGGGGCGCAGATGATGCTCGATGCCATGACCCATCGCGCCGCCCAGCTTCCCGAGATCGAACTGGCCGTCCCTGTCGAGCCCATCGGCCACAATACCCAGCAGGCCATGCTCGCCGGGGTCTACTACGGCATCCGCGGCATGGTACGGGAACTGGTCGAGCGATACGCCGAGATCGCCGGTGCCTTTCCCACCGTGGTGGCCACCGGCGGCAACGCCGACCTGCTGCTGGGCGGGCTGGACATCGTCGAGCGTTTCGTGCCCGACCTGACCCTGCTGGGCCTGGCGGTGACGATCAAGCGGAGTCTGGGCGGCTGCGAAGAGGGTTGAAACGGCCACCGCGGCCATGCGCAACGGAGGTGACTCGTGGGCCCGTTCGATGTCAATCACCCCAACTCGGTAATGACCACGCTGTGGCTTCTGTGGGCGGCGCTGATCGGTGGGGTGGTGAGCTTCACGGCCATCGTGGCCTTCCTGGTGGCGGGCGAAGTCGTCGTGGGGCTGGACCTGCCGCCGGTGGTCGAGTACCTGCCCCTGGGGGTGCTGCTGGTCCTGGGGGTCATTGGCTACGCGGTTCGCCTGGTGATCCTGCGCCGTCACCTTACGCCGCAGGGCCTGAGGCCCGAGGGCTATTTTGCAGGTCACTTCGCGTTGTTGATTTTCCTTGAAACCGCTGCGCTGTTCAGCCTGGTCGTGGTGCTGCTGACCGGTCAGTTCTGGCCGGCGACCGCGGCCACAGCGCTGTCGCTGGCCCTCATGCTGCTCAACTGGCCCCGCCGCGATGCGATCCAGCCGCAGCCGATGGACTCGCTGCTGCCATGAGAATCCGGCCCCCTCTCCCTCCGGGAGAGGGCTGCGGTGAGGGCGGATGCACGGTGGCCCGTCCGAACCCTCCCTCCCCCCCGACCCCTCTCCCGGTGGGAGAGGGGAGTAAAAGCGGCCGCGCTTCGGGGCGTCTTCATCCGCGTGGGTGCGGCGAAGCCGCATGAGGCACTGCCATGAGTCAACTGCGCATCGCCCTGGCCACCCCGCCGCGCGCCGGCGCTGTGGCCATCATCGACCTGTGGGGACCGGGTACACGCGGGCTGCTGGTGGAGCTGACGGGGCGCGAGCAGTGGTCTGAAGGTCGGCTGACACTGTGCAGCCTGGCGGGGGTCGATGAGGGGCTGGCCGTGCTGTTGCAGCCGAGGCGGGCGCAGGTGATGCCGCACGGCGGGCCGCGAGTGGTCGAGCGTGTGCTGGACCGCGCGGCGGAACTGGGCGCGCTGCTTGATGAGCCGCCGTCGCCGGTGTGGGCCTATCCCGAAGCCGCCGACACGATGGAAGCCCACGTCCTGGCCACGCTGGCCCGCGCGGTCAGCCCGGCCGCCGTCGACCTGCTGCTGGCCCAGCCGCCGCTGTGGCGCCGCCTGCTGGCCCAACCGCCGGATGCGGCCGCCGCACGATGCATCCTGGCCGACAGCGACCGTCTCGACCGGCTGGTCAACCCCCCGACGGTGGCCCTGCTGGGCCGGCCCAACGTGGGCAAGAGCACGCTGACCAACCGGCTGCTGGGCGGCGATGCGAGCGTGGTGTGCGAGCAGGCGGGCACGACGCGAGACTGGGTGGGCGCGGTGGCCCACCTGCGGCCCGGCCCCCGCCGCGCTGATGCCCAGCACGGCAGCATCGCGGTTTACTGGATCGACACCCCCGGCCTGCGCGACGCCGCCGACCCGATCGAGCGCCACGCCATCGCCATGGCCCGGCCGGTGGCCGCCGCGGCGGACCTTCGCATCGCCATGCGCGACGATGAATCGGACTGGCCCGAAGCGGCCTTCGAGCACGGCGCCGGCCTCTGGCTGGTCAACAAGATCGACCGCCCCCCCGCCCCGTCCGGCGGTGACGGCCGCGACCCCAACCACCCCCTCCCCATCAGCGCCCAGCGCGGCGACGGCATCGCCACCCTGGAGGCAGCGACCCTGTCGGCCCTGGGCCTGCTGCTGCCCGATCGCCCCACCCCCTGGGCCTTCGACGCCCAACTGCGCTCCCAGCTTCGCGCGGCGGGGGGGTGAGGGGGGCAAACCCGGTGCTGAAGGACTCACGCCGTGCCGGCGCGGATGAAGCGGCGGTAGAGGTTGGCGTAGGTGCCGCCGGCGGCGAGCAGTTGCAGGTGGCTGCCGCGTTCGATGATGCGGCCGGCCTCGAGCACCAGGACCTGGTCGGCGTGACGGATGGTCGAGAGGCGGTGGGCGACGATGAAGCTGGTGCGGCCCTTGATCAGCACGCTCAGCGCCTTCTGCACGCGGGCCTCGGTCATCGTGTCCACAGCGCTGGTGGCCTCATCCAGGATCAGAATCCGCGGGTCGGCCAGCATGGCGCGGGCGAAGCAGACGAGCTGGCGCTGGCCCAGCGACAGGTTCGTCCCGCCCTCGCCCACATCGGTGTGCAGGCCGTCGGCAAGGGTCTCGAACACGTCCAGGCAGTCCAACTGCCGCGCGGCCTCGATGACCTGCTCATCACTGGCCTCCGGCCGCGCCATGCGGATGTTCTCCATGATGCTGCCGGTGAACAGGAAGTTGCTCTGGAGCACCACGCCCATCTGGCGGTGGAGGCTGCGGCTGCTGACCTGCCGCAGGTCGTAGCCATCGACCAGGACCTGGCCCTCATCGGGCAGGTAGAACTTGGCGATGAGGTTGACGATGGTGGTCTTGCCGCTGCCCGTGGCGCCGACCAGGGCGATGGACTGGCCCGGCTCGGCCTTGAAGCTGACCTCGCGCAGCACCGGCCGGCCCGGCTCGTAGCTGAAGGTGATGCGGTCGAACTCGACACGGCCCTCGATCGGTGGCAGGTCCACCGCATCGGGCGGGTCGGTCCAGTCCGGCTCGGTGTCCAGCAGGTTGAACACGCGCTCGGCGCCGGCCATGGCGGTGAGGGCCTGGTCGTACATCTGACCGATGGTGACCACCGGCTGGAAGAAGAGCTGGCTCATGATGAAGAAGCCCACCAGCGCGCTGATCTCGGTGACGCCCAGTTCCAGCACGCGGTAGCCGCCGATGAGGATCACGCCCAGAGCGATGAAGAGCTGGGCGTTGATCTCGAGGGCGGGCAGGTAGAGCCCGCGGTTGCGTGCGGCGTTGATGTTGTAGATCGAGTGGTCCTCGACCAGTTCATCGAAGATTTCGCTGCTGCGGTCCTGCTGCACGTAGCCCTGCGTCACGCGGATGCCGCTGACGCTCTCGGCCAGGTTCGAGGTGATGCGGCTGAACGATTCCTGAAGCTCGCGGTAGGCCTTGCTCAGCCGGCGGTGGAAGTAGCGGTTGAGTGCCACGATGAGCGGCACGAGAAACAGCATGGTCAGGAACAGAAACCAGTCGTACCAGATCATGAACGCCGCGGCGATCAACGCCTGGCCGATCTGCACCATGCTCACGAACAGCACCTCCTGCACGCCCACGCGCACCGCCTCGACGTCGGTGGTGGTGCGGCTGATGATGCGGCCGAGCTTCGTGCGGTTGAAGAAACCCATCGGCATCGTCTGAAGGTGCTTGAAGATGTCGTTGCGAAGGTCGTAGACCACCGACTCGCCCAGTTCATCCGCCCAGCGGCGGCGGAAGTGAAAGCAGACCTGCGTGATGATCGCCAGCACGGCGAAGCCCACCGCGCCCCAGACCGTCATCGTCCAGTTGCCGCTGGCGATGGCCTCGCCGATGACCCAGCTCAGGATGCCCGCCAGCAGCGGAAGCTGGATCGAGCGGATCACGACCATGGCCAGCAGCGCGTTGCGCTTGGCGGCGTAGGGCCGCGTGTGGCGCAGCAGGCGGGTGATCAGGCGGATATCCAGCCCGCTGCGGTCGCCGGCGAGGCGCGATCCGGCCATCTTGCCCCCGCCCATGCCGATGGCACCCATGCTCATGGCGTTTCCTCCAGGTCCGCGGTGACCTCCTCGAGCACGCGCAGGCTCTCGGCGTCGGCCACCTGCATGCGCGCTGCGCGGCGGTAGTGGCCGCGCTCGTTCATCAGTTCATCGTGCGTGCCCGCCTGCACCACCCGGCCGCGGTCGAGCACGATCACCTGGTCGGCCCGGCGCAGCGTCGAGAGCCGGTGGGCGACGACGAAGGTGGTGCGGCCCTCCATGGCGTTGTCCATCGCGGCGAGAATCTCGTGCTCGGTCTCGGGGTCGATGGCGCTGGTGGCATCGTCCAGCAGCAGGATCGGGGGCTGAAGCAGCACGGCCCGCGCGATGGCGATGCGCTGCCGCTGCCCGCCGGAGAGGTCCACACCGTTCTCGCCGATGACCGTGTCGTAGCCCTCGGGCAGCTTCTGGATGAACTCATCGGCCGCGGCGATGCGCGCCGCCTCGATCACCTGCTCGCGTGTGGCATCGGGGTGGCCGTAGGCGATGTTCTCGGCCACGGTGTTGCTGAACAGGAAGCTCTCCTGGAAGACCAGGCCGATGTTTCGACGCAGCTCATCCAGGTCCATGTCGCGCACATCGATGCCGTCGATGCGCACCGTGCCGCGCTGCACATCGTAGAAGCGCGGGATCAGCGCCAGCAGCGTGCTCTTGCCCGAGCCGGTCGTGCCCACGATCGCCACGCACTGGTTGGGCTCGACGTGGAAGCTCACATCCTCGAGCACGGGGTGGGACGGGTCGTAGCCGAAGCTGACCCGGTCGAACTCGACCTCGCCGCCCAGCCGGCCGGGGCGGATGGCATCGGGCCGGCTCTGGATTTCGATGGGCGTATCGAGAATCTCGAACACGCGCTGGGCGCCGGTGAGGCTCATCTGGATCGAGTTGGTGATGTTGGCGATCATGGTGATCTGGTTGGCGAACTGGCGAAGCAGTTCGGCGAACACCACCAGGCCCGCGCCCAGCGGTATCTGGCCGTTGATGGCCAGGTAGCCGCCGTAGAGCATCAGCACGATCATGTTGATCTGCGTGATGAAGCCGACGGTGGGCACGAAGATGCTGGTCTTCCAGAACACCCGCTGGCGCGTGTTGCGGACACCGGCATTGGACTTGACGAACCGCTCGACCTGCTCATCCTCGCGGGCAAAGCACTTGACCACGTGGATGCCCTGGATGCTCTCGGCCAGCGTGCGGATGGTGTGGTCGAGCTTCTCGCGGCTGAGCAGGTAGATCGGCCGCACGATGCGGGCGAAGATCACCGTCGCCACGTACAGCAGCGGCGTGGTGGCCAGCACCGCCAGCGTCAGCCACACGTGGATGCTGAACATGAACACCAGGTATGCGGTGAGGGTGATCAGCAGCGTGATGATCTGGAGCAGCACGTTGTCGACGAACATGCGCACGTGCTGCACGTCGCCGGTGACGCGGTTGATGATCGTGCCCGACTCATGGGCGTCGAAGAACCGGAAGCTGAGCCGCTGGAGCTTGCGGTAGACGGCGCTGCGCAGGTAGATGACGATGTGCTGGGCCAGCTTCGCCGCGGCCATCACCGCCGAGAAGCGAAGGGCCGCACGCACCAGCGCCATGCCCAGCACGCCCGCGGCCACCAGCGACAGCACCGTCAGCACCGGCGCCTCCTGGCTGAACGGGATGCCCATCCAACTCACCTGGCGCTCGGGGTCCTCCAGCCGGTAGCGGATATAGTCGATGCCGACCCCCGCCAGCCCCAGGGCGAAGAGCTGGAAGGCCACCACCGCCGTCTGCATGCACAGCACCAGGAGGCAGCCCAGCCGGTACCGCCACGCCAGAGCAAGCAGGCGGCGGATCAGTTGCCAATTCGTGGGCTGCGGCCCCTGGGCGCGCGGCGGCTCCTGGGGACGTTGGGCTGGGGGGCTGGATTGAGTCACAACGAAAACCTTCCCGCCGGGCGGGAAAGGATGGGGGGTGTACGGTAATCTTGAACGACGGCATTATATCGACGGGAGACGATATGGCAAATCACCCCCGAAGAAACGACACGCTCACCGCCGAGCCGCCGCCGGCGACCACGCGGGCGGCCCGCGCATCTTCAACCGGTCACGATGAGGCGCAAGTGCAACTGTATCAATGGGAAGTGGCCGTGCCGGGGGGCGGGACCATCGCCCTGCTGGTCGATGCCCGCGGCATCCGTCAGCTCCTGCTGGATGCAGACCGCACGCCCAGGCCCCACGCCCTCGACGGCTCCGCCGCGCCCGATGGTGTGCGCAGCGCGGCGGAGGCGGCCATCGAGCAACTCAGGCAGTACCTTTGCGGCCGGCGCCGCCTCTTTGAGGGCCTGCGCCTCGCCCCCGGGGGCACCGCCTTCCAGCAGGCCACCTGGGCCGCGATGCGATCCATCCCCTGGGGCGCCACCCGCAGCTACGGCCAGCTCGCCGCCGAACTGGGCCGGCCCGGCGCCGCCCGCGCGGTTGGCGCAGCGTGCGCGGCCAACCCGATCCCCATCTTCATCCCCTGTCACCGCATCATCGCCGCCGACGGCCGTCTCGGCGGCTTCAGCGGCGGCCTTGAACTCAAGAAACGGCTGCTGCGCATCGAGGGCATCGTCATCGACGGTTGAGGGTGATGGGCAGTAGGCAGTGGGGTGGCGCCGGGTGCCACTGGTGGCTTGTTCACCAGTGCCTGCGATGCAGGCCACGCGCCCGTATGGCTTGTCCACCCGCGGCAGCGGGGCCTGAGGATGACGCTGACCTCGAGGCGCCTACACCTTCACGCGCATCCAGGCGTTCGAGAAGAAGCGGCCCGCGAAGAGCAGGCCGCGCACCACCAGTTCCAGGCACAGCGCATACCACACGCCCAGCAGGCCCAGCTCCAGGTGAATGCCCAGCAGCCATGCCAGCGGCAGGCGCACCAGGTACGTGGCCGCCGCGGTCATCGCCAGCGTCGCTCGCGTGTCGCCGGCGCCGCGCATCGCCTGGCCCAGCACGATTGCGGTGGCGAAGAACACCTGTACGAACCCGCACAGCATCAACAGCGGGGGGGTCAGTTCCAGCAGGGCGGGCTGGTTGGTCGTCAGCCTCACCAGCGGATCGGCCAGGAAGATGAACCCCAGCCCCATCAGGCCCATCAAACCCATGCCCCAGACCCAGCACAGCATTGCGGCCTGTCTGGCCCGTTGTGGGTTGCGCGCCCCCAGGTACTGGCCCACCAGTGTCGCCGCGGCGATGCCCAGGGCGAAGCCCTGAAGGAAGCTCAGCGCCTCCAGCCGGATCGCGATCATGTGCGCCCCCCACGCGGCATCGTGGCCCACCTCGCCCACGATCCGCACGATGGCGAAGTTGGCCAGCCACATCGCCAGCAGCGTCTCGGCCAGGTTGGGCAGGCCCACGCGCAGGATGCGCTTCATCTGGCTCCAGCGCGGCCGAAGGCGCATCCGACGCAGCCGGATGCCCGCCGACCCGGCCCCCAGCGTCCGCAGGATCAGCGCTGCGCCCACCAGCCACGCCAGGGCCGTGCCCAGCGCGATGCCCAATACGCCGTGGCCGCCGATCGGCTCGGGGCCGCGCACCAGCAGCAGCGTCGCGGCCACGTTCACGATGTTGACGACCACCAGCACGCGGAAGGGCGAGGCCGTGTCGCCCGCCCCGCGCAGGCACGCCGCGCCCACGAACAGCACCGCGCTGAACGGTGCCATCACCGCCATCACCCGCAGGTAGAGCACGCACAACTCGTGGCTCTCACCCTCGAGCCTGGCAAAGCTCGCCATCCAAGGCGCGCCCACCCAGACGACCACCAGCATCACCAGCCCCGCGGCCACCGCCAGCGAGACGGCCTGCCCCACGGCGATGTTGGCCTCGCGCAGGTGCCGCCCGCCCACGGCGCGGGCGATGACCGCCGTGGCGCCCACACCCACCGAGGACTGCACCAGCGCCATAAGCCAGCCGACATAGGCGGCGATGCTGATGGCGTTGGTCGCTGGCACGCTCAGGTGTCCGGCCAGCGCCGTATCCACAAACCCCACGAAGAAGCCCAGAAGCTGCTCGAGCATGGGCCAGATCGCCAGCACCATCACCTGCCGCGGCAGCGACAGCCCGCCCAGGCGGCCGCCCAACTCGAGCGGCGCACTGGGCGCGGCCGAGCGGGTCGGCTCCTCGACGACCGTCTCGGCCGCGCCGTTGGTTACACCTTGTTGTGAAGAACGGTCCATGGCGGGGCAGTCAGGCAGCGGGGCCGCCACGGGGGCGGCCTGGCAGTATGGCTGAGCAATAACGCCGGGACCCCCGGAACCAGGACAGGCCAGACAACGCGGGCACGACCCACGCGTCCGTTGCCGCCTCGCGACCCCGCCCATCTGGGCCACCGGCGATCATACCCCTCCCGGCATCCCCCGCCAAACCCTCATCCCCGTGCTCTTGTTCCCCTTTTCCCCTGATCACCGCGCCCCTCCCC
>PUMS01000088.1 GCA_003551485.1 Phycisphaeraceae bacterium
CACCCTCGCCCGCTGTCCCGCACGGAACGCCTGCAACCCTCCCACCAGCCCGGCAACGCAACGCCGTGGGGAATAAACCGCCCCCCGGGCCGGTTGTTTCTGACGTTCACCCACACCGCGCGGCCCCCCCGAGGATCAGCAAACCATGCCCCCACGCGACCACGACCCCTCAACCCAGCCCACCCCGCCCGCTGAGGTCCAGGATGATGCGGCCGCGAAGGCCTGTCCACGCTGTGGAAGCGGCCTGATGCCGCTGCTGGTATTCGCCCTGGTCGCCGGCATCATGGTCACGCCGCTGAGCAGATGGCTCGTCGGGGGCGGCTCGGCCGGGGGCCAGGACGAGGTAAGGTGGGTCGATGGCATCGAAGAAGCCCAGGCCAGCGCCGCTGAACAGAATCGGCCCGTGCTGCTGGTGTTCACCGATCCCTCCACCTGTCCGCCCTGCCGCCAGATGGACCTCGAAACGTGGGCCGATGCCCAGACGGCCTCTTTCGTGGCCGATCGCGTCATCCCCGTGAAGCTCCTGCCGGGCATGGCCGGCCGGCAGGAGGCGGCCCGGCGCTACGGCGTGCAATTCCTGCCCACACTGGTCTTGACCGATGCCCAGGGCAACCCGCTTGCCCGAGCCGAGGGGCGCATGGGACCGCGCCGGCTTCAGCAGTGGCTGGGCAGCCAGACCGGCTGATCGACCGGCGGGGGGGCGGGGAGAGAGCGGGGAAAGCGGGCTGTGCCGCGGGGGTCTGCACGCGCACGCCAGCGTTCATCCGCGGTACTGCGGCGTTGCTCGTGGCGGCATCCTCTGCGGTGGCGGCGCGCTCGAATGGCATCGCGACCGCGCCTTCATATGGATCAAATGGATTAGTCCATATGAACTAGTCCATTACGCTGTCACCTCGCTGCATCCGCATCATCGGCGGTAATCACGGCATTTTCCCCTGCGTTGTGCTATCATCGCCGCACAATCCCCCTGACACCCGATTCCAACCCGAAGGACACAGAGGACACCACGGGGTGAGCAACGCAGGCGATGGGTCAAGCCCTTACGGCCCCGATGCGACGGCCGGATCCCACGCAACCGCCGCGCCGGCGGCCGGGCCGTCGCCCACTGACATAGCGCCGTCATACCCCCTCCGGGCCCGCCCCGGCACCGCCGGTGAAGGCTATCGTCTGATAACGGGGACAGGAGGTGCCGGGGCATGAGCCTGCCGATCCGTATCCTGATCGTCGACGATCACACCGTGGTGTGTGAATCGCTTGCCACGCTTATCGACGAGCAGCCGGACATGCAGACCGTGGCCACGGCCGGGGAGGGAGAAGCCGCCGTCAACCAGGCGCAGCAGGTCCAGCCCGACATCATCCTCATGGACATCGACATGCCCGGCCTGGACTGCTTCGAGGCCTGCCGACGGATCAGCGAGGCGGCGCCCGATGCGCGGCTGGTGTTTCTCAGCGGCTACCGGCGCGACAGCTACATCGAGAAGGCGCTCAAGACCCGCGCCTGGGGCTACCTGCTCAAGTGGGGTTCGGTCGACGACCTTCTCGGGGCGATCCGCCGCATCCACTGCGGGGCGGTCTGCGTGGCCCCGGAGGTCCGCGCCCGCCTGGTCAGCCGCGGTTCGGCCGTGCCGGGCTGGGATGAGAAGACCCGCACCCGCCTGTCGCTGCTGACCGCCCGCGAGTTGGAGGTGCTGCGGCACATCGCCGCTGGCCGCACCCGCCGCGAGGCGGCCGAGCGGATGGGCCTGTCCGAGAAGACGGTGGCCGGCCACCTTCACACCATCATGACCAAACTGGACATCCACGACCGGGTCGTACTCGCCAAGTTCGCCATAGCAGAGGGTTTAACCGAATCGTGAGAGGGGCGGGACAGGTGGGGCCACTGCCGGGGAAGTGGTGAGGAAGCGGATCGGGAAATTTTTTTTTCCGATTTCGGCTACGACCCCCTTGACAGGGCCATTTGGACTAGGTACAGTTAACGTGTTGGACGAGCGAGAGCGTGGCCGCACCGGGCGGCCCCCGCCAGCCAACAAGTCAATTTGCCCCCGGAAGCCCGCACTGCTGCCGTTCCGGTAGTGGTGCGGGTTTTTTTTTGCGCGCCTTTCGCCGGCGACACCGATGTCCCCGGGGGCGCTCGGTGGCGGTCCGCCCGTGGTACCCGATGAGTGCCGGACCATCGGCCCCGGAGCGTGTGGCGCCTCCCATCGGTCGCAGGCCCATGCCCAACACCGGCCCGCCCTGGCGCCCTGCCCCGAGCCGATGCGATGCGGTATGCTCTGGCCATGCCGCAAGTCGCCATCCATCTGCCGCATCACCGATATGAGGTCGTCATCGCGCCGGGCCTTCTGGCGAGGCTGGGCCCCTGCGTGCGCGAGGTCGCCCCGCACGGGCGGGCGGCCCTGCTGCACGATGCCGCCCTCCCGCCGCGCCATGCCCACCAGGCCGCCCGGTCGCTGGCCGATGCCGGCTACAGCGTCACCGAAGGGGCCTTCGCCACCAGCGAACGGCTCAAGAGCCTGGACACCGTCCGCGCCATGTACGAACTGCTGCTGCGCGACCGTCTGGAGCGCCGCAGCCCCATCGTCGCCCTGGGCGGGGGCATCCTGACCGACACCGCCGGCTTCGCCGCGGCCAGCTACCTCCGCGGCGTGCCGCTGGTGATGGCGCCGACCACGCTGCTGGCAATGGTCGATGCCTCGGTGGGGGGGAAGGTGGGTGTGAACGTGCCGCAGGGCAAGAACCTCATCGGCGCTTTCTATCAGCCTGCCCTCGTGGCGGTCGATACCGACGCCCTGGCCACGCTCCCGCCGCGCGAGCTGCGCTGCGGCCTGGCCGAGTGCATCAAGCACGCGATGATCCGCGACCCGCAACTCATGCAGTGGCTGGAGGCGAACCTGGATGCGGTGCTGGCGCTGGACTCATCAGCGCTGGTCGACCTGGTGCGGTGGAACGTATCGATCAAGGCGAAGGTGGTGATGGCGGATGAGAAGGAGGCCGGTGAGCGGGCGCACCTGAACTTCGGCCACACCTTCGCCCACGCCATCGAGGCCACCCAGGGCGAAGGCGCGGCGGAGCCGCCCGCCGACACCGAGGCCGGTAAAGACCCTTCCGGGGGCGGGTGCGGGGGGTATCATCACGGTGAGGCTGTGGCCCTGGGCATGGTCGCGGCCACGCGCCTGGCGGTGGAGCGCGGCCTGGCCGATGCATTCGTGCTCGAACGGCTGATGAACCTGCTCACCCGCGCCGACCTGCCCGTCGCCGCCCCTTCACTGCCACCGGTCGACGCCCTGATGAATGCCATGGCAATGGACAAGAAGGTGGCCGATGCCCGCATCCGCCTGATCCTGCCCCGCGCTGTGGGCCAGGTCGCCGTCCACGACGACATCCCCCACCCATCCATCGAGCGCGCCTGGGCTGCCATGAGCGGTTGAGCGCTTCGTGAGCTCGCGCGGCACCCGCGACAATGAAAACCGCATCGTGCGGTGGGCTCTCACTCCCCTCTGCCACCGGGAGAGGGGCCGGGGGCGAGGGCAGGTTCGGACGGGTCCAGCGATTCTCCCCTCACCCCGGCCCTCTCCCGGAGGGAGAGGGAGTTATTTTCAGGGCAGTTTGGGTGCGAGACGAACGATGGGGCACGGGCCCTGGCGGCGGCTGTCGCCGCCGTGGACTGCCGGGGCGGCCTCGATCACGCCACGATAGAGTTCATCCATCTGACGCATCTCCCCTGTCGTGCAGGTGTCAGGGTCATCATCGATGTCAGCGCCGTCATCACCTTGATACACACCTTGGCCGCAAGGGGCCTGGTGCCCGGCGGTGAGCTGATCAAGCAGCGCTGTCAACTCGTGACATGGAGTCGTCGCCTCCGGCAGGCTCACCTCGCCCATGGACTGCACCCGCAGCGGCTTCATGCGGTGGCGATGGCCGCGAAGCTCGACCGGCACGGTCAGCGCAGGACACTGCTGCGCGAAGCTCCCGGCGGCCTGATGCGCCCGGGTCTGATCGCAGCCCATCAGCATGAGGCCGAATCGCCCGGCACCTTCCTCACCGCCATGGACCTCGCCATCGGCGCAACCATCTTCCGAGCCGCCGTTTTCGCGCCGGCCACAGGCACCCCCCCCGGCCAGTTCGTCGATCAGCGCTGCGGCGCTCTGGAGGGCGGCCTGGTCGGCGCCACAGCAGACCGTCCATCGGGCGATGGCGGCAGCCTGTTGTAGCAGTTGCGGCGAAAGAGGCCGGTCCAGATGAACCAGAAGCACCTCGACCGTGACCGCCCCGCAGCCGAGCAGGCCCGTGACCAGTTCGCTGACGGTTGCGGCCTCGACCGCGGGCAGGTCGTCGCTTCGCGCAGCGGGCTCGACCACTTCCAGCCGCACCCGCATCAACGACAGATCGAGAATCGCCACCGCCCCGCCGCGCTGCTGCGCCAGGTGGTGGGCGTACTGCGCCAGCCAGGGCCGGCCCACGGCGGGCAGGTTGCCCAGCACCACGCCCTCGACATGCGGGGGCCTCAAGAAGCGCGGCCGGCGCCGCTCGGACCCGGACGACTCCCGCGGAATGGTCATGCCGATGGGCCGATCCAGCCTCGGACCACCGGCGCCACGGCCCGCCCTGGCGTTGGCCGGCGGGGGATCAGGCCGGCCCTGGGCCTGGCCGGCAGCGCCGACATCGCCGACCTCTTCGCTCAGGAAGACGTCGGCCAGTGCATCCAGCGCTTTGGCTATGCGGGGATCGGTCATCACGTACCGCTGCGTGTCATGGTTATGAACCGTTGGCCGAATCCGGCGTGCAAACCCATCGCCGGTCACATCCTATCAGAGGCGCCGCTGCGGCAGGGCCTTGCCAGGCGTTGCCGGATTGCCAGGGTGAGGTCGCGTTCGATCCTCATGGGGCCCCCCCGATCTGGGCCGCCACGTCACCTGCTTCGACCACCGAGTAAACCTCACCTGATGCCAGCTTCTCGGTGTGCCTGTTGTGGGGGTCGGTGACCCATTGGCCATCGACCACCAGCCGGTATCGGTACCGCCCGGCCGCGGTGATGGGCACCAGCGCCTGCCAGATGCCCAGTGCCGGATCAAGCGTCATGGGCGTGGCATGGGGCGACCAGTCGTTGAAGTCGCCGGCAATGCAGATGCGGTCATATCCGCGATCGGCCGGCTGGATGAACAGCAGCCCCTGCGGCGTCTGGCGAACGCCGAAGACGCGCTGCAGGCGGCTCCCGTTGCCCGCCTCGCCGGCCCCAGCCGCAACCTTGGCCTCGGGTTCATGAACCAGAGCGCTGCCCACAGGTCTGGGCAGCTTCGCCATCGGACGCAGGGGGGCAACTTCCGATCCGCGGCCATCACCGCCGTGCGAGGCCTGCCCATGCACCGGCGCATCGACGCCCCGGTTATCCGAATCGTCCGCGCCCGCCCCGACCGCGTTACGTCCCGCCCCCCCCGCCCCCGCAGCCGACCGCCGCCCACCCTCGCTCTGCCGGCCGACCTGCCTGTCCAGGCGCGATGAGAGGCTGGCCGTCCGCCGCGCCAGTGCTCGGGCACGCTGGGCCAGTTCCGCCGCGCGGCTGAGGGCAGTGGGTGTGCCTGCCTGCTGCTGCTTCTGAGGCGAAGCCGGCGCCTGCTCGCCCGATGGGGGGTTGAGCATCAGCCAGTCGGCGAGCTTGTCGAAGTCGCTCATGCCGCGGCTGGAACCATCGTATTCGGTGATGGCCTGCCCCACGCTGGCTGCTTCACGCAGTTTGCTGTTGAAGTGCATCACCACCGGCAGAAGACGATCCTCGAAATGGCGGCGAAGCTCCGCGAGAATCTCCCGCGACAGTCGCGTGCGAACGTCGTACATCGTCGCCAGCACCTTGAACCGGACTTCATGGCCGGCGCGGCGGGCAAGCATCTGGATCGTCGCCTCCTGGCGCATCGCGCCCTGCATCGAGAAGTAGCCGGTCTCGACAGGGATGAGCACTTCACCCGCCGCGCGAAGCGCGTTGAAAGTGAGCAGGCCGATGGAAGGCGGGCAGTCGATGATGGCAAACTCGTAACGGTCCCCGATGGCCGAAAGGGCCTGGCTCAACCGCCGGTCGCGCTGCGGCGCCCCGCTCAGTTCGGCCTCGACACCGGCCAGCGCCATGGTCGAGGGCACCAGGTCGAGGTTGCGGCTGATCTGCCAGACCACGTCGCTGAAACAGACCTCCCCATCACCGCCGCTGCGAAGCACGTCGGCGATAGACCGGTCCACCTGTGCCTCGGGCACCGACAGCCCCAGCGCACAGTGGGCCTGGGGGTCCATATCCAGCAGCAGCGTCTTTCTACCCCTGGCCGCGAGCACCGCCGCGAGGTTGATGGCCACGGTGGTCTTCCCGCAGCCGCCCTTCTGGTTGATGATGGCGATCGTGCGCACAGGACAAGCCCTTTCAAAATCGATCCGCTCCGGTCCGTGCAGACCCCCTGCTCGTCCGACCGCGCAGGCCACCGGCCTCGTGAGCGTCTCGCAGGCCCACCCCATCCGGCGGGCCCAGTCGCCGTTATGCGACTGTTTGAGTGGTTATCGGGATTGCCCGGTCGCGAGCTTTAAGATCGCCCCTGCCCCCGTGCCCCCTCCTCGCCGCACGGCCCCGTCGCCCACCGGGTGCCGCCGGCTGCGCGTCGGCCCGGTCCCCCGGGTCTGCAACAGGCACTGATGGACACACCACCCGTGGCACCCGACAGGCCGGCGCGAGGGTGGGGCCATCAGACGCCGTCGTCCCCATTCAGATCGTTGCGCAGACGCTTGACGGGAACTTGCTGTGCCCCGGTGATCAGTCGTGCCCCGCTTGCAAAAAAGGTGTGGTGCCACAACCAGTTGAGCAGGACGAACAGCTTGTTCCGGAAGCCGACCAGGAACGCCACGTGCACAGCCGACCAGAGCAGCCATGCCAGCAGCCCGCCGAATCGTCGCCCGGCGATCTCGGCCACAGCGCGGGCGCGGCCGATGGTGGCCATGCGTCCCTTGTCCCGGTAGCGGAAGGCGGGGCGCGCCGGCGCGGCGGCAGGGTTGGGGGCCTTGGTCTCCCGGCTGATGATGTCGGCCACGAACCGGCCCATCTGCATGGCCGCCGGGGCCAGGCCGGGCACCGGCTCGGCGGTGTCCGGGTCGTTGACGGCGGCAAGGTCGCCGATGACGAACACCTGCGGGTAGCCCGGGATGGACAGGTCAGGTGCCACCGGAACGCGGCCGGCGGCATCGAGGGGTACGCCCAGCGTCTGCGCCAGCGGGGCGGCCTTCACCCCGGCGGCCCAGATGACGTTGCCCGCTGCGAGGCGCTCATCGCCGATCATCACGCCGTGGGTATCGACGTCAGTCACGCGGCTGTCGAGGCGAACCTCGACGTCCATGGCTTGCAGATCGCGCTGCGCCCGTTGCGACGATTGGGGATGCATCATCGGCAGCAGGCGGGGGCCGGCTTCGAGCAGGATGAC
This sequence comes from Phycisphaeraceae bacterium, assembly GCA_003551485.1. GTDB lineage: Bacteria > Planctomycetota > Phycisphaerae > Phycisphaerales > Phycisphaeraceae > B1Sed10-187. The sequence goes on from PUMS01000088.1 coordinate 7,446, forward strand.
GCGGGTGGTATGGGTGCTGATGTGGTGAAAATCGCGTGGCAGGGCTTCGGCGGCGATCTGCCGGATCGCGCCGGCCATCTCGACGCCCGTGGGGCCGCCCCCGACCACGATGAATGTCAGCCGTGCCCGCCGCGCCGCCTCATCTTCCTCCTGCTCGGCCGCTTCGAAGGCGAGGAGGATGCGGCGGCGGATTTCCAGGGCATCGTCGATCGTCTTCAGACCCGGTGCCTTGCGCTGCCAATGCTCGTTGCCGAAGTAGGAATGGGTCGCGCCGCAGGCGAGCACCAGGTAGTCATAGCGGCCTTCTCCGCCGGGAAAGGTCACCACCCGCCGATCCAGATCGACGCCGGTGATCTGGCGCATCCCCACCCGCAGATTCCGCTGGCCGCGAAGGATCTGGCGGATCGGCTGGGCGATTTCGGCAGGTGAGAGCGCAGCGGTCGCCACCTGGTAGAGCAGCGGTTGAAACAGGTGGTAGTTCTGTTGGTCTGCAAGGTAGATGCGGACCGGCGCACGCTTGAGCCGTTTGGCGGCGCTGAGCCCGCCAAAGCCACCCCCGACGATCAGCACAAGGGGACGTCTGGTGTCATCGGTATCGAAGCATCGCTGCATCACGGTCGATTGTAGGCCTGAGCTACTCCGCGATACGCGTCGTACATCCGATGCTGCTGTCCATCCACTGACCGTCCACGGGCGGGGGCGTTTATGGTATCTTCACCAGCAACTTCTCTCGTCGCGGTCCGGTGAGCGGCGGGTGAAGCGGGCCGGGTGCTTTTCCGCAGCGCGGCAGGTGTGCGGCCCGTCCCATTGCCGCGTCTGGCCGGCCCGATCCTCCCCGCGTGCGATCCATCAGCAGGACAAGGAGTGACCATGCGACTCGGCGGCCCGATCTACGACAGTTTTCAGACGCCCCGGCAGTGGGCGCAGGCCAACCGCGATGCCGGCTGGCGTGCGGTCTATTGCCCGCTCAAGCCCGATGCCGATGATGCGACCTGCCGCGACTACGCCGAGGCCGCCAGGCAGGCCGACCTGGTGATCGCCGAGGTCGGTGCCTGGCGCAACAACACCCTCAGCCCCGATGATGCCCAGCGCAGGCAGGCCATCGACAACTGCGCTGCTCATCTGGACCTTGCCGAGCGCATCGGCGCGCGCTGCTGCGTCAACATCGCCGGCAGCCGGGGCGAGCCGTGGAACGGCTGGCATATGGACAACTTCTCGAAGGCCACCTTCGACCTGCTGGTCGAGAGCCTGCGGGCGATCATCGATGCGGTCAAGCCCCGCCGCGCCTGCTACGGCCTGGAGATGAAGCCCTGGGTCTTTCCCGACTCGGCCGAGCAGTACCTGGACCTGATCGACGCCGTCGACCGGCCCGCCTTCTGCGTGCACCTGGACCCGGTCAACATCATCTCCAGCCCCGCGCGGCTCTATGACAACGGCCGGATCATCCGCCACCTGCTCCGCACGCTCGGGCCGCACATCAGGAGCATCCACGTCAAGGATGTGACCATGTCGCAGAAGCAACTGGTCCACATCGATGAGTGCCGGCCCGGCACCGGCCACCTGGACCTGGCCATGCTCATCCGCGAGGCCGACCGCCTGCCGGCCGACACCCCGTTCATGATGGAACACCTGCCCAACGCCGAGGAATACGGCCTCGCCGCCGAACACCTGCGCGGCGTGGCCCGAAAGGAAGGGATCGAGCTGTGAATGACCAAGCCGGCATCAAGGCCGTCCAGTTCACGAAGGAACAGACCGCCGAGCTGATCGACACCGACTTCGAGGCCACACCCCCCGGGCCCACCGAGGTCGTCGCCCGCACGCTCTACACGCTGGTGAGCCCGGGGACGGAGCTGAACGTCTATCTGGGTGAATACGCCCGCGCCAGCGGCGGCGCCGGCTGGGGCACGCTGCCGATGGTGCCCGGCTACGCGGCGGTGGCCAGCGTCGAGCAGGTCGGGGCCGAGGTCAGCGACATGGCCACCGGCGACACCATCTTCTGCATGGGCCAGCACCAGGCGCGCCAGCGCAAGGAGCGGCGCGAGCTGCTGCCCGTGCCCGATGGGCTCGACCCGCAGAAGGCCCTGTATGCGCGGATGATGAACGTCACGCTCAGCACCTACACCACCACGCCCATCCGCCCGCCGGAAATGGTGATGGTGGTGGGCCTGGGCCTGGTGGGGCTGCTCGGGGCGCAGATGTTCCACATGGGCGGCTACCGCGTGGTGGGTGTCGATCCGCTGGAGGACCGCCGCGAGCTGGCCTCGCGCTGCGGCATCCCGATCGTGCTGCCCGCCGTGCCGAAGGATAACCGCGCCTACCGCGGGCGAATCGGCCTGGTGCTCGAGTGCAGCGCCCACGAGCCGGCGGTGATCGATGCCACGTGGTGCCTTCGCCGCGGCGGGGAGATCGTGCTGGTGGGCGTGCCGATGTCGGCCAAGACCGACGCCCTGGCCGTCGAGGCCTACAAGGCCATCTTCCGCAGCTTCGCCACGATGCGCAGCGGCAGCGAATGGCAGGTGCCGCGCCACCCCGACGGCTCGGGCCGGCCCAGCAACTGGGGCAACATGGCCGCCGCGCTGAATTGGCTTGCCGCCGGCCGCATCAAGGTCGATGGCCTGCACACCCTCGCCCGCCCGCAGGACTGCCAGCAGGTCTACCAGGATGTGCTCAACAAGCGCACCGAAGCACTGACGGTGGTCTTCGACTGGACCAAGGCCGACTGATCCGGGCAACCCCGCCCTGATGCGCTCAGCGCCCAGGGCGGGTAGAGCCGGGGCCGCCGAGTGACCGCTTCGACAGCGCTCCGCGCTCAACCCACCACGCGCGCTTGCGTACCCCTTTGCTCGCCGCGACATCCAGGCAGCGCCATGCGCCGTGGCACATCGCCTGCGCCGACTGCGCCCGCTTCTCTCCTTACCCCCGGCACAACCTTGTACACCCGGCACTCGCCCCGCGCTGTACCTGGAGGTGGTGGGTTGAGCGCGGAGCGTTGTCGAAATCGTTGCTCGTAAGCCCCCGCTTTACCCACGCTGCGGCGGAGGGCGCGGGACATCTGAAACCCTCGGTCGTCGCCTGCGGGCGTGTTGTGGCCAGGGCGGCGGAGCGGTGG
>PUMS01000176.1 GCA_003551485.1 Phycisphaeraceae bacterium
CCCAGCCCCCAACTCCATCCCCCGGCCCCGCCGCGGAGGAATTCAAGTCTTCCGATCTGCGCGACGATAAGAGCAGGGATTCGGCGCCGAGTGGGCGCCGGTCATTGCATTCGGGTGTCGGACCGCATCCATCGGCGTCAGGGAGCCGGATTCATGACCCAGGCCACCACCCCGCAGACCGACTCGGCCCAGGCGCAGCGCGACCGCATCGTGCGTGAGGCGATCGCGGAGATCTCGCACATCGCCACGCTGCCGGAGATCACCCTCAAGATCATCCGGCTGGTCGAGGACCCCGACTCGACCGCGCAGGACCTCAACAAGGTCATCACCCACGACCCGGCCCTGGGCGCGCGCATTCTGAAGGTGGTCAACAGCGCCTTCTACGGCCTGCCCGGCCAGATCGGCTCGATCAACCGGGCCATCGTGCTGCTGGGGCTCAACGCGGTGAAGAACATCGCCATCGCCGCGAGCCTGGCCAAGCTGTTCCGCGGCGGGCAGATATGCCCCGGCTTCAACGCACGCGACCTCTGGTCGCACTCGATCGCGGTGGGCACCACCACCCGGCTGCTGAGCCAGGAGGCGGAGCTGGGCCTGCCCGATGAGGCCTTCCTGGCCGGGCTGATCCACGACATCGGCATCATGGTGGAGATGCAGGCGCGGCGGGCGAAGTTCATCCAGGTGATCGAGACGGTCCAGGGCGATCCGCGGATCAGCTTCCGCGAGGCCGAGCAGCGCATCCTCGGGGCCGACCACGAGGCCTTCGGCGCTGCGCTGTGCCGCACGTGGAAGTTCCCCTCGAGTTTCATCTTCGTCACCGGCTACCACCACCGGCCGGCGGAGCTGGCCGTCAGGCACCGCACGCTGGCCGCGGCGGTGCACGTGGCGGATGTGCTCTGCGCCGGGCTGGAGCTGGGCTACGGCCGCACCGTCGAGACCGACCAGATCGACCCGAATCTGCTGGTTCAGCTCAACCTCACGGCCGAAAAGGTCGATAGAGTCAAAGGCAGGGTCCACGAGGCGATCGAGGAGACCCACAACCTGCTCGGCTCGCCCGTGTGACCGGCCCGGCCGCCCCCTCCTGCCGCTGCCGGCTGCCGGCGGCGGGTGGATGGGACCCCGCGGCCACCTGGTCTGGGCGTCTCTCTTTTCCCTCCGGGCGACGATACGAACCCGTGTCGTCGCCTTTTTTCTTTGACCTCAAGCCGCGGTCCCCAGTTCCCCCGTGGCCGTCGATCAGCCAAGGTTGAGCCACCGCCACAGGTAGCCCAGGTACGAGCTGCGCACACGCCGGCGCATCGCCAGGGCGTTGTCCATCGCCCACCACGGTAGGCGCATCAATGATCGGGTCACGGCCGACGGCCGGTCCGGCGTCGGCTGCATCGGGTAGCCATGGCGCCGCATCGTGGTCCCGGCGATGCGGTTCATCCAGTACACGTCGGCATCCTCCAGTTGCGGGCGCTGCCCCTCGGGGATACTGCTGTTGTCGCGCCCGACGCGTCCGGCAAGGTCTTCAACCGGCACCTGCAGGAATTGCTGGACGCGTTCGAGCACCTGCGCCTCGGAGGTGGGCAACTTCTCGGTCTGCACCACCAGGGTGTTCTCCGGGTAGCTGCGCGCAACGGCGTGGACGCGTTCGCAATAGGTGCGCCAGACCAGCGCGCAGGCGATGGGGTGATACAGCCTCCGGAACGAGTTCCTCACCGCATCGTCGTATTGCGTGCCCTGCATCTTGTACGAGAGCATGAACGCGTAGGGGGCCCGCATCATCACCACCAGGCGGGCGGAGGGATCGCTGGCGATGATGCGGTCAGCCCAGTTGACGTGATGCGGCGTCTTCTCCACGGCGATGGACTTTCCCTCGGCTTCGAGCACCGCCGCGCAGAGCGTGCGAAAGCAGTCCACCGGGGAAAGGCGGCGGTCCACGGCGTCGAACGCGCGGCTGATGGCCTCGGTGAGCGGTCCGCCGCCGCCATCGGGCCCGACTGAGCGCAGGCTGCCGGGGCCGCCGCCGTGGGGCGACCAGCGGCGGCGGGCGAAGCGCTGGCCCATCCGCCGCACCTGTTCGGGGCTGTAACAGCCATCACGGTCCGGCTTGACGTAGCCCCGGCCCCAGAACATCGACTCGCCGAACGCCGCCACCTGCGAATGCTCGTTGAGCGTCCTGCAGAGCCATCTTGTCCCCCCGCGCGCCGTCCCCACGACCAGGCGCAACGGGAAATCCTTCGTGCGTGCTGCCATGATGGAATCCTTCAAAGGGTATCGGATAAAACCGAGGCCTGCCTGAGCGGGGCGGTCAGCCATTTACGAACCACCGATGGCGTGCATCGAATCATCCCGCGTGGTTCGGCGGCGGGTTTTGCGGTGGCCGGCGCTGCAAGCCGGACACGCCGCGTCGGGGCCGACCCTCAAACCCGGCCGACCACGCTGAAGTCACGGTCGCGACCGGCGCCTGCTCGCCGATCGGTCGGGCCTCCGTGCTGGGCCTGGCTTCGTGGCTCCGACGGCCCCCTGTGGGGCCGGCGGGGCTATTCCTTTTCCTCGCCGAGGCGGGACAGGACGCTGTAGTCTTCCAGGGTGGTCATGTCGCCGGTGATGCGGCCGGATTCGGCCAGTTCGCGCAGCAGGCGGCGCATGATCTTGCCGCTGCGGGTTTTGGGCAGGGCTTCGGTGAAGCGGACCTGCTCGGGCCGGGCGATCGAGCCGATCTCCTTGGTCACGTGGTCCATCAGGGCCTGCTTCAGCTCGGCCGAGGGCTCGCTCCCGCCGCGCAGGGTCACGAACGCGGCGATGGCCGTGCCCTTGATCTCGTGGGGGATGCCGACCACGGCGGCCTCGGCCACGGCGGGGTGGGAGACCAGGGCTGACTCGACCTCCGCGGTGCCCAGGCGGTGGCCCGAGACGTTGATCACGTCGTCCACGCGGCCCATGATCCAGAAGTTGCCCTGCTCATCGCGGCGGGCGCCGTCGCCGGCGAAGTAGCAGCCCTTGACCTCGCTCCAGTAGGTCTTGATGAACCGCTCGCGGTCGCCGTAGATGCCACGCAGCATGGAAGGCCAGGGCTTGCGGATGACCAGCAGGCCGCCGGCGTTGTCGGGCATGACCTCGCCCTCGCGGTTGACCACGGCGGCATCGATGCCGAAGAACGGCCGCGTGGCCGAGCCGGGCACGGTGGTGGTGGCGCCGGGCAGGGGGGTGATCATGTGGCCGCCGGTCTCGGTCTGCCACCATGTGTCAACGATGGGGCAGCGGCCGCCGCCGATGTGCTGCTGGTACCACATCCATGCCTCGGGGTTGATCGGCTCACCGACGGTGCCGAGGATTCGCAGGCTCGAGAGGTCGTGCGCGGCCGGGTGCTCTTGCCCCCACTTCATGAACGCGCGGATGGCGGTGGGCGCGGTGTAGAAGTGGGTGATGCGGTGGCGCTCGACGATGTCCCAGAAGCGGTCGAAGTCGGGGAAGTTGGGCGCGCCTTCGTACATGAAGGTGGGCACGGCGTTGGGCATGATGCCGTAGATGATGTAGCTGTGGCCGGTGACCCAGCCGATGTCGGCGGTGCACCAGTAGAGTTCATCGACGTCTGACTCGGGCCCGTGCAGGTCGAAGACGTAGCGTGCGGTGAGGTAGGTATAGACCATGTACCCGCCGGTGGTGTGCATGATGCCCTTGGGCTTGCCGGTGGTGCCTGAGGTGTAGAGGATGAACAGCAGGTCCTCGGCGTCCATGGGCTCGGCGGGGCATTGCTGCTCATCGGGGCCGAGTTGCTCGATCAGCTCGTGCCAGTTGTGGTCGCGCGGCGGGCCGCCGTTGACGCTGCGGGCCATGGGCACCTCGGCGCCGCAGCGGTCCAGGACGATGACGGTATCGACGCAGCCTGTCATCGTCAGGGCCTCATCGACGGTCTCCTTCAGCGGCACGCGCTTGCCGCGGCGGAAGCCGCCGTCGGCGGTGATGATGATGCGGCTCTGGGCGTCCTCGATGCGGTCGCGGATGGCCGAGGCGGAGAAGCCGCCGAAGATGATCGAATGCGGCGCCCCGATGCGGGCGCAGGCGAGCATGGCGATGGCCAGCTCGGGCACCATGGGCATGTAGAGGGTGACCACGTCGCCCTTCTTGACCCCCAGCTTCTTGAGCACGTTGGCGAAGCGGCTGACCTCGCGGAGCATGTCGTTGTAGGTCAGTCGCCGGACTTCGGGCCGTGGTGGGGCATCGGCGGCAGCGCCGGGCTGGGGCCGCATCGGCTCGCCTTCCCAGACCAGGGCGATGCGGTCGCCGTGGCCGGCCTTGACCTGGCGGTCGATGCAGTTGTAGCAGAGGTTGGTCTTGCCGTTGACGAACCACCTGGCGTCGGGCAGGTTCCACTCGAGCACGCGGGTCCACTTCTTGAACCAGTGCAGGTCGGCGGCGGCCTCGGCCCAGAACTTCTCGGGGTTGGCCAGCGACTCGGCGTACATCTGCTCGTACTGCTGCATCGAGCGGATGTGGGCCCTCTGGACGATGTGCGGCGGTGGGGTGAAGGTTCGGTGTTCCTGGAGCACCGACTCGACGGAGCTGGAACCGGCCGCGCCGCCGCCGCCGTGCGCAGCGCCGGGGTTGGCGGAGGTGTCGGCCGATACGGATCGATCCGTGGCCATGTTGGAGACTCCTTCGATGGTGTGGAACTCGCGACGCGGGCGCTGGTTCAGCTTAGGGGGTGTGCGGCGTGGCGCCAAGCCATTGAGGGGCTGCATTTGACAGAAGATGCCTGAGGCCGAAGATCGTCGCCGACGGCCGTGGCCGGGTCAGGTTTCCACGTCCGGGTCGGGCCGTGGATCGGCCCCTTCACGGACCTTGATGACCACGAGGGTGGTGTCATCGGCAGCGCGGTTGAGGCCGATATAGCGGCGAAGCTCCCACAGCACGTGGTTGAGGATGTCGGCGGCGGACTTGTCGGCGGCGGCCCTGAGGGCCTCGAGGATGCGCCGGCGGCCGAAGCGCTCGCCGTCGAAGTTGGCCGCATCGCACAGGCCATCGGTGAACGCCAGCAGCACATCACCGGGCTGAAGGTCGATGACGGTCCGCTCGTAGCGCTGATGCAGGTCGACCCCGACGACCATCCCGCCGCGGCCGAGCTGCTCGACGCGCCCGCCGCGCAGCAGCAGCGCCGGCTCGTGGCCGGCATTGCAGTAGGTCAGCCGCGGGTGCCGGGGGTCGAGCACGCCGTACCACAGCGTGGCGAACTCGCGGTCGAGCGTGTCGCGGGTGAGGGCGACGTTGACGCGCCGGATGACCTCATCAAGGTCGTAGACATCCTGGGCGTAGGCCCCGAGGCTGGCGCGGACCATGGCCATGAGCAGGCTCGCGGCGATGCCCTTGCCCACCACGTCGCCCACGGCCACGCCGAGGTGGTCTTCGAGGCGCAGAAAATCGTAGAAGTCCCCGCCGAGCTCGAAGCAGGGCACGTAGCGCGCGGCGATGTCGAACGGGTCGATGCGCGGCGGGCTGGATGGGAGCATCCGCTGCTGAACCTGCGAGGCGATCTGGAGTTGGCGCTGTACATCCTCGTTCTCTCGCCGCTTGGCCTCGAGCCGGGCGTTCTCGATCGCCGCGGCGAGCATCTGGGCGATGGCCCGCACGAGGTTGATCTCGAAGGGGCTGAAGGCGCGGCGCTGCTCGGTGAAGAGCTGGATCACCCCGATGGGCTGATCCTGGTAGATCATGCCCGCGAACAGTGCCGAGACCAGCCCCTCCCGCCGCGCCGCCTCGCGGTACCTGACCCGCGGGTCGGTGGTCATGTCCGGCACGTAGACGACCTGGCCGCGGATGGCGGCGTTGAACAGTTCGCTCTCGCTCAGCGTCAGCGGCCCCCGCGAGAGGTAAGCCCGCGAGAGGTTGTGCCCGGCGTGGACGACCATCTCATCGCCATCTTCGCTCAGCAGCCGGATGGCCGAGCGTCGCACGCCGAGGACCTCGGCGGCGGACCTCGCGGCGGTGTCGAGTATCTGCTGCACGTCCCGGTGCGCGGCCAGGACGGTGCTCAGCCTGTAAAGGGCGCTGAGTTCCTCCACGCGCTGGCGGAGTTGGAACTCCTGGTAGCACAGCCGCGCCAGGTTGTTGGCCAGCACGTCCAGAAACTGCACCCCCGCCGCGCGGTTGAACCCCCAGCACTGGTGGGCGGCTTCCACGATCTGCTCGATCTGCTGCTCGCTCAGGGGCAGGTGGGCCATCTTCTGGCGGAACTGGGCGACCTGGAGCGGTGAGATGGGCACCCCCGTGGGCTGGTGGCTCTCGATGCGGATCGAGCCGATCTGATGGCCCTCGACCACGATCGGGGCCGACAGCGAGACGCGGCCCTCGGGCACCTGCTCATCGCCATCGATCAGCCAGTCGAGGGTGACGTCGCTGAGCGTTCGCTGCTCGAGTTCGGTCGGTTCGGTGATGGGGTTGCCCTGGGCATCGACGATCGACGTGCGCAGCCGGGTCAGGGCGGCGAAGCCGTCCTGGATCTCCTGGAGCGCGTGGGGGTTGATGATGTCGGTCAGCTTCAGGTTGGCCGAAGAGGCAACCGGCCCGGCCGACGGGGCATTGGGCGCGGCGGGGGCGGATCGGGCGGGCTGCGGCGCAGTACCATCCTGGCCCTCCTTGGCATCGGTCGCTGCGATACGGGAATCGGACACGGGGCTGTCTCTCCGGCCGAACCAGCGGGCGATACGGACTGCCCGGACTGCCTGGCGCAACAGTCCCGGCCCGGTCGCATACCCTCAAGCTTAGCATCCATGCATCCGCTGGTCCCGCCGGGGGGCAGGGTGTCGGCTGCCAACGGATGCTTGTCGGCCGGTGGCCGGGGGGTGCGGGGGAGCACTGGTGAGCGAGCTCCGGCACGGCGGCTCATTGCCCTTCCCCGTTCGCTCACGGGGTGGGCGGGCTGGAAGGGGAGCCGGATTCTTGGCGCCGTTGCGCCCCCGCCGCGTGCGCACACCCACACCGGCCCCGCCACAGGCGGTATGCATGATGCGGGTCTGGGGATGTGGGCCGCTCAGCGCGGGCTGTGGCCGCCCGGACCGGCGCCGCCGCGCTGGCCGGTGCCCATCAGCCGGCGCAGGTCGTAGTGGCCGACGGGGTTGAGCTCGTGCCGCCCGCCGCGGACGCGCGGCTTGTAGACCACCAGCATGTGGGTGTCCTTGTGCAGGACGAACAGGCTGTTGACGCCGGGTTCGGTCTTGGCGGTGAGGTACTCGAAGGCTCCTTCTCCCGAGACCGCCATCGCGGTGGCCTCGGCCGGGTTCTGGTCTGTCAGCCGCAGGGCGAGCATCCCACCGAGCACGATGGCCGAGACGACGAGGAAGCAGCATGTCAGATGCGTGTAATTCATGGCGTTGGCTCCTTCTGTGTCACGGCCTTCACGGGGCACGACCGCCGAAACGGCCGATGTCGTCGCCGATGACCGAACCCTGGATCACTTCCCAGTTGTTGCCGGCCGAGTCGTAGAACAGGCCCGCGGCGCGCGTGGTGGACTGTTCGATGATAAAGATCGCATCCGAGCGTTCGCGCAGTTGCGGGATCTCGCCGGCGATCATCTTGTAATCGCGCGGCGTGCCGAGGGCCTGGCCGTCGGCAGGCTGGGGCGCGCCCGGCACCACCACCAGCCCCACGATGAGGGCGGCGTTGATCACCAGCAGCGCGCCGAGGGAGCGTCTGTTCATGGTGGACTCCTGTTACAAAAAGGCGGGGTCGGGTACTCACAGACCCCAAGGCTCGGGCCGCATGGCCTCGAACGGCGGGGTCAGTCACGGTGGCTGCGCTTGGAGCCGAGCAGGTTGATCGCCACGATGGCCCCGACGAAGATCACCGCGATCACGATGGTGATCCAGGTGTCGGTGCGGCTGGGGGCGGGAATTCGCTCATCCTCGCCCGCATCCGCCATCACGCTGAGCACCGGCACGGCCAGCACCGTCAGCGCGGCGGCCATCGAGACGAAAAGGTGGGGCAGTCGGTGCATATGGCCATTCTATCGCTCCCGCACGCCCCCTGCCACTACGCGCCGACGCCCTGCTGAATCCGCAGCCGCGGCGAACGACCGACGGCACCGGGGCGGGGGCATCTTCGCGACTGATCCATGCCGGGCGTGGGGGATGGCCGTTACTGCTCATCCAGGGGCACGAGCCAGACGTTGCGGAAGACGACCGGCTCGCCGTGGTCCTGGAGGTAGATCGGGCCGGGGTCGGGCCCTTCGGGCCGGCCGCCGCCGGTCTGGCGGGGGACCTCGACATCGTCATGGATCAGCACGCCGTTGTGGTAGACGGTCATGCGGGCGTTGGCGACCTTGCGGCCGTTGTCGAACTGCGGAGGCTTGAAGTAGATGTCGTAGGTCTCCCAGGTCAGCGGCGGGAAGGCCATGTTCACCTCCGGGGCCCGAACGGCGTAGATGCCGCCGCCCTCGGCCGCGGTGCCATCGAGGCCGAAGGAGTCGAGTATCTGCACCTCGTAGCGCCGCTGGACGTAGACGCCGGAGTTGGCCCGGCCCTGGCCTCGCGCCCGGGGCATGTAGGGCAAGCGGAACTCCACGTGCAGGTACTTCTTGCCGAAGGCCTCGCGGCTGGTCACGCCGCGGAACAGCAGGTCGTCGAGCACGATCCGTCCCCTGTGCCAGTGCTCGGCGGTGGTGCCATCGAACAGGACGGTGGCACCATCGGGCGGGTCCTGGCCCAGTGTCGGGCTCTGGCGCTGGACCTTGTCCAGCCGGCCGAGTTGGCGGCCCTCGGCATCGGTGATGACCAGGGCATCGGGCTGCCAGGTGGCGACCCAGTCATCGTGGCGAAAGATGATGTCATCGCCGTCGCGCTGGGTCTCGGCCCGGCTCCGCGGGCCGCGCTGCTGGGGCTTGTGCTCGAGCTTGGGGTTGATGAACACCGGCTCCCGGCCGCCGAGGGTCGGTGTGTCCCCGGCCTGCGGGTCCGCATCCTCGGGCTCGAGCGGGCCCCAGCCGTCGCCGGGCAGGCCGCCCTCGTAGCGCACCGCGCGGAACTGGCCGTTGCCCCGGGCGATGACTTGGATGCCGATCCTGCGGCTGTCCTCGCCCACACGCACCGTTCCGCTGTATTCGCCCTGGACGATGAAGTCGGCATCGTGCTCCAGCGCGGCCTCGGCGGTGGTGTACATGTGGGGCCGGGGCCGGCCGGTCTCGACGGCACAGGCGAGGCTGACGAAAATGCCCAGCGTGATGGCGCTTGCCAGGGTCCATCTCATGATCGGTCTCCATTTTCGATGAGTTGACGGTACCTGCTTGCCATGTCGGGACCGCCGCGGTTCCGACCCTGTTGGCAACGTTCCCGTCCTGCGGGTTCTTGCATCGCCGCCCGGAGAACGCCCCGGAAAGCGGGTCGATGATGGAGCGCGGCCGTCCCGGCCGCATTCCGGCCCCCCGGCCTTCGGATCCCGGTCCACGGATGCCGGCTTCCGGCCCCCGGCGCCCCCGGTCCCCCGTCCCCGGTCCCCGGATCCCGGCCTCCGGATCCCGGCCTCCGGAGCGGCCGGGACGGCCGCGCTCCATGCAGCCGGCGCCCCGAGGCGGCATTCCACCAGAAAAGGGTCCTGGAAGCGTGTCTGGGCCGCCACGGGAGTCACTGCCCTGAAAGCCTTGGCCTCTTCCCGCGTCAGTCGGATCGCCGTTGCTGGAAGCGGCGCCTTCGTGAGCCCTACGATGCCAGCGGTGACCGCGGCCGCGTTGTGCGCGGCCGGGGTTGCGACCTGCCGGAACAGGGGATGTGCAACCGGGCTCAACCATTGCCCCGCAGTCCAGTGCCACCGCCGGCCCGATCCGGGCGCACCGCCTGGCTGGGGATGCTGACCGTGGCGGCGGTCATCGTGACGGTCTCACCCGCCCGGGCCGGTAATGGGGCGGGCATTGAGTTGGACACCGCCCTGTTGGCCGAGGGCGTGTACGCGCGCATGGCGAGCGGTGTGGCCCACTTGCTGCGCCTTCGACTCGAAGGCGACCACCTGGTGCTCGACCGCGGCATCTGGCCGCTGCTGGCCGCGCGCGATCCGTTGCCTCACTGGGAGCAGCGCCACGGCGACCGCCCACGAAGCCGCCTCCGCCAGCCGGCCAGGACGCGCGCGAGCGATGACAATCCCTTTGCCGTCGAGCAAGAACTCTTTGAGCGCATACGCCGGCTTGCGCCCTGGGCGAGAGGTCGTGCATCGCGGTCCACCAGCAACATGAGGATCAGCGTCAATGGCAATGCAATGCAAGCGAGTCTGCTGACCCACATCAACGGCACCTTCAAGATCGAGATCACCGAGAATCGGGGTCCACAGCGCACGATGAGCTTCGAGACCGATGGCGCAAGTCCCTTCCCCGCACTGAAATGGCGCATCAGGGATGGCGAAGGCAACCGCATGGCGCTCAAGCAGGCCGCCGATGGCCGCATCACCCTCGAGCTGCCGCGTGCAGGCGGCGATGGCGATGCCGGGGCCGCGGCCGGGGCCGGGGGGACACAGCGGTTTACGGCCGATAGTTCCGGCAGCCTCC
>PUMS01000301.1 GCA_003551485.1 Phycisphaeraceae bacterium
CAGCCTGCCGACTTCCCGTCGCACCCGATCGCGGCGCTGCTCGGCCTCACGGGCCAGTCGCTGGGCCTCGAGTTCCTCGGCCGTGGGCCCGTCGCCGGCCGTCTGCTGGGGCTCGGGACGGGCCGGGCGGTAGAGCACGAACGGGTCCTTCTGCACGTACTCCAAGGGCACCTGGCGGCGGGCGATGTCATCGGTGAATATGGCCACGAGCGAGTCGGTGTCGCTGGACAGCTCGCGCAGATTGTCCGGCCGCAGCGGGTTGTCCTCGGCCATCTCCTGGGGCCGGGCGAGCTGGGCGATGGCCTGTTCGATGCGGGCCTGGGCGGTGGCGGTGTCCTCACCGGCGCTGAGTTCGCCCTGGCTGGCGCGCATGGCGTAGAAGGCGCCGCCTGCGATGGCGGCCACGATGAGGATCAGGGCGGTGCCGTGGTTGAAGATGCGGCTGCCTTCCTTCATCGACTCGAAATCGAGGTCGGCCGCCTCGGGCAGGTCGCCACTGCCCCCCATCAGGGGCATGGTGCGCTCCTGCTCATCATCCTCGGGCAACGCATCGTTGCGATTGAAGTCACGGTCGGCGTCGGTCATGGTGGGCCCTCCCTTGCAGGTGGCGGGGCACGAAGAACAAAGTGGAAGGCGGGCCGCCGGCCCGCGCTGCGGGTTGCGTCCGCGCGCATCACTCGGGTTTGTTCTCGTAGAAGATGCTTACGCGCATGTCGGCCTCCATCTGGTCGCCGCCGTCGCGGCGGTTGAGCAGCTTCTCGATCTTGAGGTCCTTGACGTTGGTGATGCGGCTGAGCCGCTCCAGGTCGAGCATGAAGCGGTAGAAGTTGTCGAAGTCGCCGGTGATCACCAGGCGGATGGGCGCCTCGACGTACTCGGCCTGCGGCACGGTGCGCTGACGCTCGACGCGGACGATGTTCATCCGCCGCCGCGCGGCCAGTTCCTGGATTTCGTGCAGCACCACGTCGAACTTGTCGCCCGGGGGCAGCTTCTTTTCGAAGACGTGGATGGCCTCGGTCAACCGGTCGATCTGCTCGCGCAGGTCGACCTGGAGCATCGTCGCGGCCTCGAGCTGGCGCAGCTTGTCGCGCTTTTCCTGAATCTCGGCGTTGGCCGCGGCGATCTCCTGGTTGCGCGGCTCGAAGATCAGGATGTAGGCCGCCACCGGCATGGCCAGCAGCAGCAGCAGGAAGAACATCTCGCGTTTTCCGAATCGCATGGCTCTACTCCCATCGGGGCGCCCCGCATCGTTCGCCGGGCGGATGCGGTCTTTCAGTCCTGTTCCATCGGGTCGCGCTGCGGCCCCTCGGGGGTGACCAGGATGCCGTCACCATCGAACTCGAGGTTGGGGCTCATCGGGTTCTGCCGCAGGCCGCGCTGCACCTTGATCGGCTCGTAGGTGCCCAGGTCCACCTCCTGATCCACGTTCATCACCAGGCGGAAGCGGTACATCGCCTGCCCTTCGACGTTCGTCTGCACACTGGAGACCATGTTCACATCCTTGTACAACGGGCAGCGCTGGATGGCCGAGAGAAACTGCGAAAGCTCGGCGTTGGTCGGCGCCACACCGACGATCTCGATGCTCACCTCGGTGGGCTGCACCTGTGACTGGGGCTCATCATCGTCGCCGCCGGCGCGGCGGCGGCGGGCCTCGTTGCGGCCGCGCTGCATTGCCGTCTGCTCGACGGCGGCGCGACGGACGATGCTGGTCTTCATCTCGAAGCTCAGAAGCGACAGCGTCGCCGGCATCCGGTTGATCAGCTCCGACAGCAGCAGCGTGCGGTTGGGCCGCTCGGTGAGCATCCCGGTGACCTCGGCCTTGGCCAGCATCTGGGCCTTGCGCTGCTTGAGGCTTTCCAGCTCATCGATCTGCTCGGCGGCACGGTTGAACTGCGCGCCCACCTGGCGCATCTCGTACTTCTTGGCCACCCGCTGCTGGTCGGTGACCATATAGGCGGCGATGACCGAGCCCATGACGATGACAAACAGCGTCAGGCTGATGAAGTTGGTCCTGCGCTGGACTCGCTTGTCGATGTATTCCTGCGGCAGGAAGTCCTGGTGAGGCATTGACGTTGCTCCCATCTTGCTTCGATGGCCTGTCAGTGTCGTGGCAGGGTACGGCCCGGTTCTTGCGGGGGGCTACATGTCGGCGTCGCTGAGGCACAGGCCCAGGGGCACCGCCCAGCCCGGCTGCGGGCGGCGAAGGTCCAGCTTCGCGCCGACGCTGGCCACGTCCTTTTTCACCAGGCGGGCCAGGGGATCGCCCAGTTGCGCCCCGATGCCAAGGCCCCTGGCCAGCCGCTGGCAGATGTCCACGTGGTGAGCCTCGCCGCCGAGAAACACCAGTTTCTCGACCGGGCGGCGGGGGAAGGTGGACTGATGGTAGCGCACGGCCAGTTGAAGTTCATCAATGATGCAGTCGAGCACTTCATCGTAGATGTCGCTGCCTCCCTCAGCGCCGGCGGCGGTGACCGATCGCGGTCGAGCCGTGGCATGGGCGGCGACAGCGCCGGCCTCACCATCGCCGGGCTCTTCATCGGCGCCGACGGCGCTATCGAGCATGGCGAATCCGCTGCGTCCTTCACCGCCTCGCCGCTCAACACCGGCGGGCGCCATCGGCGCTGCGGGCTGTCCCTCGCCGACGGCGGCGCCGACCGGAGCCGCGCTGGCCGCCGGCTGGGCCGCGCGGGCGTTGGCCAACTCGTTGATGCGAAGCTCGCGGGCATCGGCGAAGCTGAGCTTGCGCTGGCGGGCCAGGGCCCGCGAGAGGTGGTCACCGGCGGCGTGAATGGTCTTGGCGAACACCATCTGCGCCCCGTGGGCGATGACCACCTTCGTCGTCACGGCGCCGATGTCGATGAACATGGTGGTGCGATCGGCATCCTCGGCCCGGCGGAACAGGTGGCCGAAGGCGCGCAGCATGGCCATCGGCTCGGCGTGCATCCCCACCACGTCCAGGCGGGCGCGGTGGGCGCTCTCGATGTGCCGCATGACGGCCTCGCGACTGGCCGCGATGCAGATCACCTCCTGCTTGCTGCTGCCCTCGCGCATGACCGTGGCGACGTTGTACTGGCGCACGACCATCCGCGTGGGGTCGACGTTCATCCGCTGGCGCAGGTGCTGGTGAATCTGCTCCTCGAGCACCGCCTCGCTGTCGGCCCGCCCCACCTGCACGTGCTGCACGAGCGTGTGACTGGTGGGGATCGAGCAGATGGCCCGCCGACCGCGGAACGGGTGCTGCTTGAGCAGGCGTTTAAGCAACTCGCCATGGCAGGCATAGCGTCCGGCCGGATCGGTGCGGAACTCCGGAGGGATGGCGGCACAGGCCGCGGCGATGAGTCGGGGCGGATCGCCGGGGACGACCTGCATCAGTTTGAGCGCATCGGCGCCGAAGTCGATGGCGATCGGTGAGTAACGCGTTCTTCCCAGACCCAAAATCATGGTTTGGACCGCCCGCCTGTTGTGGCTGTTGCCGCTGGACCGCCACCCGCCGCGTCCGCGCGGCGTCGGGGCGTGATGGTGTCGATCCGGCCCCCTCATCGTCGCCGCGGCCGCCCCGGTTTAGTCCGTCTGCCGCCCTTGCCGGTTCGTCATGCCGCCTGCAACCGGCACAAATCGGATTCTCGCCCCAGCCGCGCTGCATACCGCCGCCTGCCTCGCCACCACCCGGTAGGGTGGGTCAAGCGAAGCGGACCCACCACCAGGCCCCGGCGCTTGGCCAAGGGCACCCGACGACGCATCGGCCGCGCCACCCACAAGAAACAACCGGCGAATTCCCCCATCATGCGCCACCGCCCCGCACCCGGCGGCGGCCAGCCCGCCGGGGCTTCGACGATTTTCCCCGTCCGCGGCTTCCCTCACGTCACCATGCGCCCTACACTGCCCGCAGCGTATCTGTCCCCTCGCCCTTCGCAATCGAGGATTCACCCCATGCAAATTCAGTCCAACAAGCTCGTCACGGTCAACTACACCCTCACCGACGACGATGGCACCGTGCTCGAGACCACCGAGGGCAAGCAGCCGCTGACGTACCTCCACGGCCTCGGGTCGCTGCTGCCCAGCCTCGAGAACGCGCTCGACGGTGCCGATGAGGGCCAGCACCTGACGCTGTCGATCCCCCCGGAGCAGGCCTTCGGTCCCGTGGATGACAACCTCATCCAGCAGGTGCCGCGCGAAGCCTTCCAGGATGTCGACGAAATCCAGCCCGATATGCAGTTCGAGGCCCACACTTCCCAGGGCAGCCGCGTGGTGACCGTCGTCGATGTCGACGACCAGACCGTCACCGTCGATGCCAACCATCCGCTGGCCGGCGTCACGCTCAACTTCGACGTCAAGGTCGAGGAGGTGCGCGACCCGACCGAGCAGGAACTGGCCGAACTCGCCGGCAGCAACCCGCTGGACGCGGCCGAGGGCGAGCCGCATGACGAACAGGGCAGCGACCGCTGAGGCACCCCAGCCCATTTCCGGACCCATAGCCATGTGCTCTGTTGCAGCGCAACGCCCTGCCAAGGGCTCTGTGTGCTGTACCGCGGCAACGCCTTCGGGCCGGTCCGGCACGGCGGCGCTGTGGCTGTTGCTCGGCGCGGCCGCAGCCATGGCCGGCGGGTGCGGCATGGTCGCGGCCATGATCGTCGATGCGCCCAACCGCGGCCGCAACATCTGCCCGAGCTTCGACCCACCGCCGCTGATGCTGCGGTGGCTGAACATCGACCGTCAGTTGCGCATCACGGTGGGGCCGCCTGAAGCATCGCTGCACATGTACGTCCTCGAGCCGCGCCCCCGGGGCGAGGAAGATGGCGCCCCTCTCCCACCGGGAGAGGGGTCGGGGGTGAGGGCCGACCCGGACGGCCCCCCTGCATCCGCCCTCACCCCAGCCCTCTCCCAGAGGGAGGGGGAGCCGGATGCTCAGGGCAGTGACGATGTCGAGGCAGCCGCCGCGCCAAGGCCGGTGGGCACGGTCCTGCTGCTGCCCGGCCGGCGGATGCCCAAGGTGCTGATGCTGCCCATGGCGAGGATGCTCACCGAGCGGGGCTACCGCTGCATCGTGGTGGACCTGCGCGGCCAGGGCCGCTCCAGCGGGGCGTATTTCACCTTCGGTGTACGCGAGTCCCAGGACGTTGGCCGGCTCATCGACGAACTCGACCACCAGGGCCTGATCGCCGGCCGGATCGGTCTGATGGGCATCTCCTACGGCGCTGCGACGGCGATCCAGGCCGCGGCGGCTGATGAGCGGATCGCCGCCGTGGTGGCTCTGGCGCCCTACAGCTCGATGCGCGAGGTGGTGCCGCAGTTTCTCATGCGCTTTGCGCCGTTTCCCACGGTGTTCATGAGCGAGGAGTCGATGGACCGGCTCATCGACCGCGCCGCCGAGCGCGCCGGCTTCGATGCCGACCAGGCCAGCCCCCTGAAGGCGATCGCCGCGCGTCCCACGCCCGTGCTGCTGATCCACGGTACCCACGACATGCTCATCCCCATCGGCCAGGCGCGCAGCCTCGAGCAGGCCGCAGCCGGGCCGGTGCGCCTGATCGAGTCCCGCGGCGCCACCCACCTGACCCTCTATTTCGACCCCAACGGCGATATCCGCCGCGAGGCCCCCGCCTGGTTCGATGACCACCTCAAGAACCCCGCCGAGCCATGAGTCCCCGTCGTGCACCAGTGCCTTTCCCAACACCCGTTGGGGGGGGCAAGCGCAGCGGACCCGCCACGCGGTCACTGCATTGACACCCCGCGCCTTCACCGCCATGATCGCTGCTTCGGCCCGGGTTCGCCGCCCGGACCCGCGGCCGCCGCGGCAAGGAATACGGAGCACGCATCGTGGATGAACGTATCTTTCAGTTGGATGTTCCCGGAGCCTGCGCCCGCATCGATGCCGAATGCGACCCGCCGCGCCTCGAGCCCGATGGACCGGCGACGATGACGGGCAACCACTGGTACGCGTTCATGGTGGGCATCGGCGAAACCGTCGGGCCCATCGAACTGGCGCTGTGCTGGCCGCCGGCGGCTCACCAGGTGGGGGGTGAGTACGCCGGCAACCACCCCTTCGCCGAGGTGCTCGACCGCATCATCTTTCTCGACCACGGCGATGGCCACTGGCAGCGTCTCGAGCACGTCGAGCGACACGAGGATGTGGCCCACATCCTGGTGCCCCCGGGCCCGGCGGGGCGTCGCCTGGCCGTGGGCATGCCCGTGACCGGGGCAGACCTGGACGACCTGTTGGCCATTGCCCGCGGGGGCGCCCACGTCGAGCACATCGGCACCGCCCCCGAAGGTTCGCCCATCCACGCCATTTCCCTCGGCGATGCCGCCACGGCCCGGGGCAGCCTAGTCATCAGCGCCTATCAGCATTTCAGCGAGTGGGCGGGCATCCGCATGGTCGCGGCGATGCTGCGGTATCTGCTCGGTGAAGACCAGGAGGCAGAAGCTCTGCGACGGCGCTGGCGGTGGATTTTCTATCCCTGCATCAACGCTGATGCACTCTATCTGGGCTGGCAGGCCGACCCCCAGGCCGACAAAGGGATCAACCTCAACCGCGACTGGGGCCCGTTTGTCCAACCCCAGACGCGGGCGGTTCGCGACCACATGCTCAGCACGCTCGCGTCGGGGCCGCCGCTTCGCCACCTGCTGGACCTGCACATGGGCTGGCACAGCCGCGATACCTGCGGTGCGGGGCTGACCGTGTTCGAGCCCGGCGCCGCCGAGGCGCACCTGATCGACACCCAGGCCGCCTTCGCCCGCCATCTCTACGACCGCGCCGACTACACCGACTTCATCTGGCACCATGGCGGGGTGGACCGGCCCAATTTCGCCGGCTGGGCCACGGGCACGTTCCACGTGCCCGGCCAGACGCTCGAGGTCTCACGCCACCGCTGGCGCCGCCGCGCGGATAATGCGTGGCTGCCCCCCAGCCCCGAGTTGGAAAGGCGCCTCGGCCGCGCTGTGGTCGAATGCCTCGACACCTTTCACCAGGACCGAAAGGACTGATTGCACATGCCCCACCCCCCAAGGCTGATCGACCACAACCCGGACACGCGCTTCGCACGGCCACCGCTGGAGGCGCCGCGATGGCGGCTGGCGGGCCATGCCGTGCGGGCCGAGCTTGACGGGGGCGGCGGCGGCGGGAGGGGCGGCGGGGCTGAGCCCCGGCGCATCTTGCTCGGCGGCGACTGGGCGGCGGTGCGCGAGTTCGAAGATTGCCACCGCCGCGAGCCGTCGCAACTCTACGGCGATCTGCACCCGCGCATCCGCGAAGCCGACCTGTCGGTGGTTAACCTCGAATGCCCCCTCGGTGGCGATGAGCCCATCCCCAAGGATGGTCCCAACTTCCGCTGCGACCCCGCCTGCGCCCCGGCCATCGCCGGCGCCGGGTTCCACGTCGCTTCGCTGGCCAACAACCACATCTTCGACCAGGGCGCCGCCGGCGTGCACTCGACGCTGCGGGCCTGCCGCGAGGCCGGGCTGCTGACCGTCGGTGCCGGGGCCGATCTCGCCCACGCCATGGCGCCGCTGCGGGTCGAGGCCGGTGGATACACCATCGGCCTGCTCGCCCTGGCCGACACCGAGGAGGGCATGGCCGGCGAGACGATCGGCGGGGCAGGGCCCGTCTTCAACGTTCACGTGCTGGACCGCTGCCGGGCCCTCGCGGCGGAGTCGGATGTGGCTCTGGTGATCGTTCACGGCGGCAAGGAATACGCCCCGGTGCCCCCGCCGTACTGGTACGAGCAGTTGCTGGCCATCGCCTCGACCGGCGTGGATGCCGTCATCGGGCATCACCCCCACGTGCCCCAGGGCATGACGGTGGCGCGCGCGGCGCGCGCGTCGGACAGCGTGACCCGGAAGGCGGTGCCGGTGGTGTTCAGCACCGGCAACTTCGTCTTCCCGCCGCGCCGGCCCACCGCGGTGATGGCACCGTGGATGAGCCTGGGCTACCTGGTCGAGCTGCACCTGGACAACGGGCGCATCGCCGCCGTCGAGCTGGTGCCCTACCACATCACAGCACCCACGGGCGTTCGCGGCCTGGACGATGAGCAGATGCCCCATTTCGCCACCTTCATCGAGGCACTGAGCGAGCCGTTGCACCAGCCGGAACAGGTCGAGGCCTGGTTCGATGCCGCGGTGGATTACTTCTGGACCCAGGAATGGTGCCGCCGCGTGGAAGGGCTCACGGCGAAGCTGTGCCGCGATGACCCCGCCGGCCTGCGCCACGGCCGCAGCCACTTCCGCAGCCGCCCTCACGCCACGCTCATCGACCGCGTCATCCACCGCAAGCTGACCGGCGCCTTCGCCACCAGCCCGCCCGAGCTCACCGCCCGCATCGAACAGTGGTTCGGCGCCACATGGCCCACGCGGGCGCTCGTGCAACCATCAGCCGCGTGCGGTCAGCGGAATCCGCCCTGAAAATCCTGCTCCCTCTCCCTCTAGGAGAGGGCCGGGGAGAGGGGAGATACGCAGCGCGGGTCCGGATCTTCCCTCACCCCCGGCCCCTCTCCCGCCCCCGGAAGGGGAGAGGGGGGAAAGGGCCACCCGCGCTTTTCATCCTCGTGGGCGCGGCGCCGCCTCATGAGACACTGCCCTGAAAATAACTCCCTCTCCCGGTGGGAGAGGGCCGGGGTGAGGGGAGATACGCAGCGCGGGTCCGGATCTTCCCTCACCCCCGGCCCCTCTCCCGGTGGGAGAGGGGAGAAGAGCCGGCCGCGAATTTCATCCTTGTGGGTGAGGCGCCAGCCTCATGGGACACTGCTCTGAAACGCGACTCCCCCCAGGCCCTCTCACCTTTCCGGGGTTGGCAGAGGGGAGCCAACCCCCATCGGCGGCTACACTCTCGGCCATGAACCAGACCACACCCAAGCCATGGGAACACGCCAAGGGCGCGGCCGGGTCGGGGGCCGACCCGCTGGCCACGCGGTTTGTCGAGTCGCTGTCGTTCGACCGGCGGCTGTACCGCCATGACATCGCCGGGTCGATCGCCCATGCCCGGATGCTCGCCGCCGTCGGGCTGATCACGCAACTGGAGCTTGGTGAAATCGAGCACGGCCTGCGCCAGATCGAGGCCGAGATCGCCGCCGACTTCGACGGCTGGAAAGGCTGGAAGGTCGAGCTGGAGGATGTGCACATGTGCATCGAGGCAGCGCTGATCGAGAAGATCGGCGACCCCGGCCGCAAGCTGCACACCGGCCGCAGCCGCAACGACCAGGTGGCGCTGGACCTGCGGCTGTGGGCGCGTGAGGGTGCCGGTCAGGTCCAGGCCCTGCTGACCGATCTCCGCCGCGCCCTGCTCGAGCTGGCCGAGCGTGACGGCCGCATCGTCATGCCCTCCTACACCCACCTTCAGCGTGCCCAGCCGATCGTGGCCGGCGCGGAGCTGCTGGCCTGGGCCCGCGCCTTCGAGGTGGCCGGCCAACGCCTCGAGGTGCTGGCCCGCGGCGATGGCACCTGCCCGCTGGGCGCCGGGGCCATCGCCGGCTCGGCCCTGCCGCTGGACCGCCGCGCGGTCCTGAGCCTTCTGGAGCAGTTGACCGACGGTGCTGCGGCGTTCGATGCGCCCAGCCCCAACAGCATCGAGGCCACCGCCAGCCGCGACCTGGCCGTGGATTACGTCTACGCCCTGGCCATGGCGGCGATGTGGCTGTCGCGCTTCGCCGAGCAGTGGATCATCTACGCCTCAACCGAGTTCGGGTTCATCCGGCTCGATGGTCGCTACACCACCGGCTCGTCGATGATGCCGCAGAAGCGAAACCCGGACATGCTCGAGCTGATTCGCGGCCGCTGCGGCGATGTCTACGGCCGGCTGACGGCGCTGCTGACGATGTGCAAGGGTCTGACCATCGGCTACAACCGCGACCTTCAGGAAGACAAGCGGCACGTGTTCGCCGCGCACGATGCCGTGGCCGACTCCCTTGAACTGGCCGCACGGATCGTCCGCACGGCACGGTTCGATGAAGACCGCATCAGCGCCGGGCTGGACCACGGCTTTCTCGATGCCACCAGCCTGGCCGACTACCTGGTGATGCGCGGCGTGCCCTTCCGCACCGCCCACCAGATCGTCGGCTCGCTGGTGCGCACCTGCGAGCAGCGCGGCCTCATCAAGCTCGAACAACTGGCACTGGACGACTTCAACGCCGCCTGCACTGCCGCGGACTGCGCGGCGGGCACCTGCGCCGAGGAGGTCTACGCCTGGCTGGGCCCGGCCAACGTCGTCCGCCGCTACCAGAGCGAAGGCAACGCCGGCCTCGACGGCTTCGAGGCCCAGCTTGCGCGGTTGCGACAAACCCTGGGGTGAAAGCCGCGCCGGGTGCCATTGGCGTCTTGTCCACCCGTGTCAATGCTCGACGCCGGGGGCACTGACTGACAAGCAGTCGATGCACCCGCTCCACCCTGGTCATCCGGCCCCGGCCATTCTGGCATACCGCTGCCCAGTAAACC
>PUMS01000131.1 GCA_003551485.1 Phycisphaeraceae bacterium
CCTGCCGCTCCCCCGCCGCTCCAGCCCCACGTTGGCAATCTACCCCACCGTCCAACCCCGCCGCAACGCCCCCGCCGCCCCGCTCCCGTAAGTGGCAGAGGCATCACCCCCCCGCGATGTCTGCCCTGCCCGCGGGCAAGTTATCCCTTCGGCCCTGTGAACTCCCGGTAGCCATCCAGGTCCAGCCGCGACGGCGTAACCGTCCAGGGATACAGGCCCGTCTCGTGCAGCAGCTTGCCCTCCTCAGCGCAGCGGGCGAAGGCATCGGCGATGCCCTTGATGGCACGCAGCGTGCCGCCGTTGCGCTGGTGGACCTCGATGGCATCGCGCGGCACATCGACAATGGTCGCGGCCTGCGAGGCACCGTTGATCGCCAGCGTCTGCGGCCGGGCGTTCTCAAGCGTCGAGAAGGCTACCTCCGGGTCGTCCACGCCGCGCAGCAGCTTCGCGAACCGGTCGGCCATGTAGAGTTGCGGCCGCTCGCTGCGGTGGCCCGACCAGGCCAGGTCGGCGCGACCGCCGGCGGCCGGCTCGAGCCGGATGGGCCCTTCGAAGCTCCAGCTCACGCTGCCGCCATCGCCGTCGATGCGGATCAGCGGATGGTGGTTCTCCTCGCCGGCGTGGGTCAGCAGCACCACGAAGGGCACACCGTCGGCCAACTTCAGCCGCATGGCGATGGTGTCGTAGTTCTCGATGTCGTTGGCGCGGTACAGCTCGGCCTCGACCTCGACCGGCTCAGCCGATTCGAGCATCTGCCGGCCCAGGAAGAACAGGGCGATGTTGATGAAGTGGGCCAGGGCGTTATTGGCCGGGCTGTCGAGTATCCACGTCTCGCCCTTCTTCATCCGACCGGCCCAGTCGGCCCGGCCGTAATAGCTGCTGTCGCGGGGCCACACGGCCCGCAGACAGGCCGACCGCACGCGGCCGATGGCGCCATCGAGCAACCGCCGCTTGACCTGTACCGTGGCCGGGTCGTAGATGTCCTGGTAGCCGATCAGCAGCGGCCTGCCGCGGCTGTCGCGCAGCTTGATCAGGTGGTCCACATCCTGCACGCTGCCGGCGATCGGCTTTTCCAGCATCACCGCCTTGCCCGCATCCAGGGCCTTGCGGGTGTAGGGCACGTGCAGGTCGATCGGCAGCGGCAGCCAGACGGCCTCGATCTCGGGCATCTCGAGCATCTGCTCGTAGCTCTGGCATATCTTCACCCCGTAATGCTGGAGTTCGGCCACCCGCTCGGGGTGTCGGGCGGGGTTGGATGAGCACACCGCGGCGAGGTGGGCGGTGGCATCGGCATCGCCGGATGCCTGCCCGCGCTCGTGCAGCAGCAGTCGGCAGATGTTGGCGGCATAGCCACCCAGACCGGTCAATCCGGATACAACGGGCTTGATCTGGCTCATCTGGGGCGTGGATTCCTGTGAAGTAAGGCGCTGCCCATGCCCCCCGCGAGCCGGGCGTGGATGGAAAACCGTCGGGCAGGCACTTTACCCCCATCGCCGCATGGGGGCAACGCAGTCACGGGCGGGGTGGCAAAGGTCAAGCCCGCCCCCGGTGTGCCGGGAAATCTGGGCCCCCATTGCCGCCGCGAGGCGATCCCGGCGAGTGAGGTGGCCAGGGGCCTGTCCGAGGGGGGGGCCTGTCAGTGATGCCTTGGGCCGGCAGTTGGGCTGAAGCCCTGATCGGGTGGGCTGGGGCTTCGCGTGGTACCGCTCACTCGCCCACTGGCCGTGCGCCTCTGTTATCCGGTTGGTGTTCCTCGGGTCGCGGCTATCCCCACCACTGCCTCCAGACCCCCAGCCTCGCGGCGGCGCCCTTGGGGGTTCAGCCAGCGGTTGCCGTCATCAAGGTCCGCAGGGGACCAGGCCCGGGGCCTACGCAGCCCAAGCCGCACCTGCAAGTCAGACATCCTGCCCGGCACACGGTGCCATTGGTGGCTTGTCACCCAGTGCTCACCCCCCAAGTTGAGGGCACTGGCGGGGACGCCGCCAGTGGCCGCCGGGGCGGCGTTCAGGTCGATGGAATTTCCGATTTTGCGGGATGAGGCACGGCGGACTTGATTGGTATTTGTTAGGGTATATGCTCAGAGGTATGAGCCCGGTGTGTTTCATCCATGACGGCCCACCCGCAACGGCGGCGGCGACAGCGCAGCGTAAGCGGCTGGAGGCCCTGGCGCAGCGGATGGAGCAGATCACCGCGCGGGGGGTGGGAAAGAAGCCGGGCTTGACCACGGCAGCCGGCCTGGCTGGGTGGGGCGAGCGCGCGGCGGATCGGGCGGAGCCGACCGGGCTGGCGCCGAAGTGGCTCGCCCCCTGGCGGCTGGGGCGTGCGGCGGTGCATGAGTGGCTCTGGATGGATGGGGCGGAAGGGGAGAGCGCGGCCGCTTACCCCCCTCTCCCCCTTCCGGGGGTGGGGATGAGGAAGGATTCGGGCGGGTCTTGGGCATCTGCCCTCACCCCGGCCCTCTCCCAGAGGGAGAGGGAGTCGGATTTTCAGGCCAGAGCGGCCCCCCTTCCGGGGGCGGGAGCGAGGCTTCCGGGGGTGGCGCCATTATGCGTGCTGGTGGACCTGGCGTGGGCGGCGATGGTGGGGGCGGAGGGCGCGGAGGGCGCGGAGGAGCGGGATGGCAACGGGGCGGGCAGCGCTGGCGGGTTGGTGGTCTGGGTCGGGCGGGCGGTGTGGCCGCATCCGCGGGTGATGCTGCGGGGCGGGGCTCACGACACGCGGCTGATCGCGCAGTCGCTGCTGGTGGACACCGGCAGCAGCGGCAACGGTGGGCAAGAGGAGGTGGCCAGGCGGGTGTGGGCGATCGAGTTGGCGCTGCGCTGCGCGAGGAGGGTGGCGGGGGTGGCGGCGGTGGTGGCCGATGGCCGCGGGCTGGATTCGCGGGCCACGCGAAGGCTGCAACTGGCGGCGGAGGCCGGTGGCGGACTCGCCCTGCTGGCACGGCCGTGGCGCGAGCGGTCGGTCCGCTCGGCCGCGGGCACCCGCTGGTGCGTTCGCCCCCACCCCACCGATTCATCCCGGCCCTGCTGGGCCCTCACCCTCCTGCGTGCCCGTGCCAACGCACTGGCACGGCAAGGCAGCGCGCCGTGGGCTTGCACTGACGGGCAAGGCACGCCTGCCCCCGCCGCGGGTTCGCTCCATTCAGACGTTCAACCGACGTTCCTGGTGCAATGGCATGAGCAAGACGGTCTTATCCCTGTATCTGCCGAGCTGGCCGATCGATCGCATCCGCCGGCACCGGCGGCCCCCCCCTGCTTGCGGGCCGGGCCACCGGCCCGGCCGCGCTGGGCGTGAGCGCTCGCGTGGCGGCGGCCGCGCAGCGCCCATCCTGCTGGTGAGCGCATCGGGTGGCCAGCAGGTGGTGTGGCAGTGCTGCAACCACGCCGCAGCGCGTGGTGTGCATCCGGGCATGACCCTGGCCCACGCCCGCGCCCTGCTGGGCGGCGGGCCGGTGGATGTCCGCCGCCACGATGTCGCGGACGATCAGCGCGCCCTGGTGGCGCTTGGCCGCTGGGCGATGCGTTTTACACCGAGCGTGGGTCTGGACCCCGAACCGCAGACCCACGGCCTGCTGCTGGATATCACCGGCTGCGAACGGCTGTTCAAGGGCTTTCACCGGATGCTCAGCCTCATCGGGGAATCGCTGCATCGGCTGGGCTTTTCCGCGCGGCTGGCGGCAGCGCCGACGCTGGGCGCGGCGTGGGCGGTGGCGCGGTTCTGCCCCCACTGCCGCCCTGCCACGATCGTGCATCCGCAGCGGCTGACCCAGCGCCTCGCCCCCCTGCCGGTGCGGGGCCTGCGGCTGGAGCCGCAGGTGATCGAAGCACTCGAGGAGGTGGGCCTGCTGACCATCGGCGACCTGCTGCACCTGCCGGCGAACGAACTGCCCTCGCGCTTCGGCGACCGGCTCAACCTGCGGCTGCGCCAGGCGCTTGGTGAAGTCGAGGAGAGCTTCGAACTGCTTCGGCCGCGAATGCCGCTGTGGATCGAGCACGCCTTCCCCGCGCCGATGCCGCATCTGGAGGCGGTATCGCACGTGACGCGACACCTGCTCGATGAGCTTGCCCTGGAGCTTTCAAGGCGCAGCGCGGGGGTGCGCGAGTTGTGGCTGGTGCTGCTCCGCGGCAAGGACGGCGCTGTCACCGCCCGCCTGGTGCTCACCGAGCCCACCTGCGACAGCGATCACCTGTGGGCCCTGCTGTGGCCGCGCCTCGAGCGGCTGGACCTGGGCCGGGGGGTCGAGATCATCCGCCTGCACGCGGCGGTGATGCAGCGCTTCGAGCATCAACAGCTCGAATACAACGACTGGCGCGGCAGCGGGACGGTGGATGCAACCGTGCGGCGAAAGCAGGCGGAACTGATCGACCTGCTCAGCGCGCGGCTGGGGCCGGGCCGGGTGCGATGCATCGAGCCGGTGGCCACGCACATCCCCGAGCGAAGCTTCCGCACGCGAGCGGCCCTGGAGCCGCCTTCACCCTCGCCGGCGCCGGCGCCATCGCGCGGCGGGGAGTCCCCCCCTGCCGCGATGCACCCTGCCGCCGTGGATGCGCGTGCGATCAAGCCCGCTGACCGGCCCTCGACACTGCTGGCGCGGCCGGAGCCGATCACGGTGCTCTCACTCCAGTCCGGCGGGGCGCCGGCGCGGCTGACATGGCGCGGCCGGACGCTGTCGGTGCTTGCCAGCGAAGGGCCCGAGCGCATCGCCGCGGTGTGGTGGCGCCAGGACCCACTGGCCGGCCCCTATGCCCGCGACTACTTCAAGGTGCAGGATGAGACCGGGCGCTGGCTGTGGATCTACCGCCAGCGCAGCGAAGATGACCGCCACGTGGACGCCGCGCCGTGGTTTGTCCACGGCCAGTGGGCATAGGAGGTAGCCACTGCCCTGAAAATCGCCCACGGACCTCCGGGAGCGGGCGTCTTGGAGCGCGGCCGTCTCGGCCGCATTCCGGCCCGCGAACCCCGGAGCGGCCGGGACGGCCGCGCTCCATGGGGCGTCCGCATCGACGCCGACATTTTCATTCTCGTGGGTGAGACGTCAGCCTCATGAGACACTCGCTCGGCCCGGCGCTCGGCCATGATCGCTTCGGCCTCCTCGGCCGTGGTCAGGCCCATGACGATGCAGCAGGTCACGTTCAGGTCGTACTTGTTGGCTGGCGTTCGGTAAACAGCGCCAGCAGCAGCGTGCCGATCATCGCCATGTCGAAGTGGATCTCCACCCCGTTGGCGTGATGACTGAGCAGGTGCTTCCAGCCGGCGTTGACCTTCAGCCAGCGGAAGTCGAGTTCGATGTCCCGGCGGCGGCGGTACAACTCGCCCAAAGCCCAGGCCGGGGTCTGGTCGTCGATGCTGCTCAGCAGCACGATCGGCTGGCGATCGCAGCCCCCGGTCGGGTTTTTCGAGTCCGGCGGCGGGCTCAGGATCGATCGCGCAAGCAAATCTGAAGCATATTTTTTTCCTGTTTCTCCGGCCACCGGGTTCCGGACAGTATTACCCGGAGGCGGAGAGGGAGTCGAGTGCTCACGGCAACCGCCTGCGCCCGCCGCGCGTGGCGCGCAAAGCACGCCGGGTCATGACGACGGCTCGTTGCCTGGCTTCCACTTGATGTTGCAGCCCATCGACGGCTTCTGCTCGCGGGGCACATCGCGGCCTTCCAGCAGCGCATCGAGGGCGGCGCGCAGGTCCCGGCCCGTGACCGCAACCTCGCTGCCGGGACGCGAGTCATCGAGCTGGCCGCGGTAGACCAGCTTGCGGTCGGCATCGAAGAGGAAGAAGTCGGGTGTGCACGCGGCGTGATAGGCCCGGGCCACCTCCTGGGTCTCATCGAACAGGTAGGGGAAGCTGTAGCCGCGTTCGGCCTTCTCCTGCTTCATCTTCTCGGGGCTGTCGTCGGGGTAGTTGGCCACGTCGTTGCTGTTGATGGCCACGATCCCCACGCCGCGCCCCTCGTAGTCGCGCCCGAGCCGCGCCAGTTCATCGGCCACGTGCTTGACGTAGGGGCAGTGGTTGCAGATGAACATCACCAGCAGGGCCTTGCGGTCGGCGAAGTCATCGATGCCGACGGTGTTGCCGTCGGTGTCGGGCAGGCGGAACGGCGGTGCCCCGCTTCCCAATTCCATCGCCATGGTGGAAGGTGTGAGTGCCATTGCCAGAGCTCCTTGTCAGGGATTGAGGGTTCCAGACCGTCCGCGAGCGGCTGGCGGCGGCTGCAACCGGCGCGGATCGGGCCTCCTGCGGACCATACGGCATCGGCGCGGCTTCGTCCACGCCGCCCGGCCGATGGCACGGCCGGGGCCGGCGGGGATAGACTGGGCCTTGCCTCCAGGCGCCCGCACCGTTGTCGCGAGGCCGCCGGTGGGGCAGAGGAGCATTGCAGGTGGCTGAAGTTCCCAACCTCGAGGTGCCCGTGCTCGGGCCGTGCCGCTTCGACTCGCCCATGCTCGAGGGCGGGCCGTGGCCGACGATGGATGAGCCGCGCCGGGTGCTGCTGCATTCGAGCATCGAGGAAAACCTGGCCACCGGCCGACCCCTGGAGGAACTGCCCGCATTCGAGGGCGCCGGCCCGCGTGGGCGGCTCTACTTCGACCCCGCCGCCACACGCGCCGGGATCGTGACCTGCGGCGGGCTGTGTCCGGGCCTCAACGATGTCATCCGCGGCCTGGTGATGGTGCTGTGGTACCGCTACGGGGTCAGACACATCGAGGGCTACCGCTTCGGCTACGAGGGGCTCAACCCGGCCATCGGTCACGAGCCGATGGCATTGAACCCGGAAGTGGTCGGGTTCATCCACGAGCAGGGCGGGACGCTGCTGGGCTCCAGCCGCGGGCCGCAGGATCCGGATGTCGTGGTTGATTTTCTGCGGTCGCGCGGGGTGAACGTGCTTTTCGCCATCGGCGGCGATGGCACGCTGCGCGGCGCGGCGGATATCACGGCGGTGGCAAGGCACCGGGGCCTGGAACTGGCCGTGATCGGCGTGCCCAAAACGATCGACAACGACATCCCCTACGTCGAGCAGAGCTTCGGCTTCGACACCGCGGTGACCCGCGCGGTGGAATCGGTGCGCACCGTCCATATCGAGGCCCTGGGGGCCCGTGGGGGTGTGGGGCTGGTGAAGCTCATGGGACGGCACAGCGGCTTCATTGCCGCCTACGCCACGCTGGCGAGCAACCACGCCAACTACGCGCTGATCCCCGAGGTGGACTTCCCGCTCGAGGGGGAAAACGGCCTGCTCGAGCACGTCCGCCGCCGCGTGCTCAAGCGAGGCCATGCGGTGATCGTCGCGGCCGAAGGCGCCGGGCAGCGCTACGTGCCCGCCGAGGGGACCGACCGCTCGGGCAACCCGCTTCTGGGCGATATCGGCACCTTCCTGCGCGACCGGATTCAGGCGTATCTGCGGGAAAAAGAGGTTGCCCATACGGTGCGCTACATCGACCCCAGTTACCTGATCCGCGGCGTGCCCGCCACGGCGTTCGACAGCGTCTACTGCTTCCGCCTGGCCGCACTGGCGGTCCACGCGGCCATGGCAGGCCGAACGGGCATGGTCGTCGGACGCTGGCGCGGGCGCTACGTGCACATCCCCATCGAACGGGCAGCCAGCGGCCGCCAGCAGGTGGACCCCCACGGCGACTTCTGGTTGAGCGTGCTGGAGGCCACCGGACAGCCCCGCTGGGCGGTGTCGAGCGCGGCGGGGTCGGGATGAGGTCGGACGGGTGAGCTGGGGCTGCACCGCCGGTGATTGTCAAACTGGGCAATCCGCGGGCGGGTCCAACAGAAATTGCGGCGCCATCGGACAGGCAAATAGGGTAAAAGCCCGGTGTGAAGGGGAGGGCGGCGGGCGATCAGGCCGTTATAATGGAGATGGTGGTTTTCAGTAGCGCGGGCTCGGGGAATATCGGACCCGCGAGCATCTCGCTCCGCCCGGCGCGGAGAGGGTGGAGACCGAAGCGTGAGGGCGGGCTGCTGCCCCGCCCGGTGTCCGCAGCGAATCGGGTCCGGGGACAGCCGAAGCAGTGTGTGACCGACGGGCAACCCCAACAAGGCCCCGACGTCTGAGGCGGAGAAATGATGACCCGACAGTGCCGGCGCCCCATGCCGCCGCGCATCTGTGGTCAATGCGTACCCGGAGCCCTGTGCATGGCCCAAGGCCCGCACCAGCATGATCCGGCTGACCCCCCCACCCCCGGAAGCCCCGCCCCCGGCTCGCCGCAACGTGGCGAAGCGGAGGCGGCAAGCGCCGCCCCCGGAAGTGGCTCCCACGCCCCCGGAAGTGGCCCCGCCGGTGAGTGGGTCGCCCGGCGTTCAGCGCTGCTGGAAGGTCTGCTTGGGGCCATCAGCGAGGCCGTCGTCCTCACCGCCCCGCGACTGGACCGGCCCGAGCCGATGATCCTCTACGCCAACGCCGCCTTCGCGCGTCTGGCCGGGATCAATGCCGCCGCGCTGACCGGCCGGCCCCTGGAAGTGCTCGTGCCGGCCGGCGGGAAGATCGACGGACTCGAGACGATGGTGGCCAACCTGCTCGAGGCCCGCGAGCAGGCCGGCCAGATGCTGCTGCGACGGGCCGATGGCACCACCCGGCGGCTCAACTGGCGCACCAGCACGCTGCGCCCGGACACCGGCTGGCCCGGCTATGGCGTGGCACACCTGCGCGACGTCACCGAGCAGCAGAACGCCGCGATGCAGGCCGCGCACGCCCGCGCCGTGGCCGAGACGATCGCCGCGCACGTGCCCGAACTGGTCTACCTGCTTGCCCCCGATGGCCACGTGGAACTGCCCGCGGGCCAGTCCCACAAGGCGATGCGCCCGCTGGGCGAGCCGACGGAGGTGATGCCGCCATTGCGTCAGTGCGTCCATCCGCACGATCGGGAGGTCTACGACAGCGAGGTCGCCCGTGTGGCCACGCTGGCCCCCGGCGGCGTGACCGAGTGTGAACTTCGCATCTTCAACGGGCCCATCCAGGAGGATGGGGCAGAGGATCCCCGCGGGGAAACTGACCGCGCGCCGCAGGCCGGCGGGGCCGATGAAGCGGCCGGCGGCGAGACGTCGGACGTGATGGGTGGATGGTCCAGGCAGCCCTCGCCGTACCGCTCGCTGCGTTATCGCCACGAGGCGTTGACGGCGCCCGAGGCGCTGCACGGCTGGGTGCTGGGGCTGGTAATGGATGTGACCACGCAGCGCCTGGCCGAGCGCCAGTTCCGCCGCGCGCAGCGCATCGCCTCATTGGGGGTCCTGGCTTCGGCCATCGCCCACGAAATGAACGACCCGCTCAGCTCGATCCTGGCCGGTGCCGGCCTGGCCCAGTCCATGCTCGAGGGCCCGGGGGCGGCCGAGCACGTTCGCCCGCTGCTGAACCAGATCGGTGAGGATGCGCGGCGGTGCGGGCGCATCGTAGCGGGCCTGGCGGCGTTCTCACGCAGCAGCGCGCTGCGCGACGAGCAGGTGAGGGTCTCGGAAGTGGCCATGTCGGTTCTGCACCTGACACGCAGCTTCGCTGAGGCGCACAGCGGCCGCATTTACATCGACTGCCCGACCCACCTGCCGCCGGTGCGGGCCAACCCGCTGGAGTTGCAGCAGGCGATGGTCCACCTGATCTGCCGCGCCCTTGAGGCCGGCGCGGCGGAGGTGTGGGTGCGTGCCGAGGTCGACAGCCACACCAGCCGCATCGCCGTCCATGTCGAGGACGATGGCCCGGCCATCAGCGCCGAAACGCTCGAGCAGGCGCGACGGTCGGCCATCACCGAAGACCCGCACGTGCAGGCGCTGTCGGTGGTCGCCGGCATCGTGGAAGACCACGGCAGCGGCCTCCAGATCCGCCGCATCGAAGACCGCCACACCCTGGTCCGTTTCGACCTGGCCCCGGCGCCGGCCTGAGCCGGGGGGATGAAGGCCGCAGGTGAACCCATCGGTCTTCAGGGAAACAACGCATCCAGGGGCCGGTGGAAGCGCGCCTCCGCAGCCGACACGGCCGGCTCGCAGGTGGCGGCGGGAACCTGGGGTCGAGCGCCTGTCGGCCCACCCGGGGCAGGAGGGGCGGCGCTGGACGCTTGCGGCCGCGGCGGGCGAGGCTCATCCGCGACGCTCTCATGCAGGTAACGCAGGTCTTCGCTGCCGAACGCCGCCGGCTTCAGGTCGCGACGTCTGGCAAGCGACACCGGTCCCTCCAACTGATCCGGCCCCAGGCGCCTGCCCTCGGCGTCGAAGGCGATGACGACCACGGGTTTGAACGGCTCGCCACGATCGTGCCGCACGACCACGGCATGGCGGCCATCGCCAAGGCGCAGCCTGGCGCCGATGGGAAACGGCTGAATGAGCCGTGCGAACAGCGGCATCAGAACCGGGTCGAAGTAGCGGCGGTATCGCCCCCGGGTCATCTCCCACAGCGCCCGCGCGGGGGTCATGGCTTCGGGGAACGCTTCCA